>NZ_LGSU01000684.1 GCF_002260545.1 Hydrocoleum sp. CS-953
AAATCAAGTCGATGAGTCTATATATCAATACAATTCAGTTAAGGTTTTTTTTTGCAGTTATGTAATTTAAAGAGTTACTAATCATAGTTTCATACCTTATCATTAGAAGGAAGAAGGAAGAGGGAAGAAGGAAGAAGGAAGAAATCAAGTCGATGAGTCTATATATGAATACAATTCAGTTAGGGTTTTTTTTTGCAGTTATGTAATTTAAAGAGTTACTAATCATAGTTTCATACCTTATGAATGTTGGTCTTATAAACTGTATTAATATTAAACAAGTTTGATATTAACTGATAAATATAGCAATCTGCGCATTGGTTGTGATGATTTTTATAATAGTTAATTTGAGCTGAAAATACGAGTAAATTCTGACTCCTGACTCCTGACTCCTGACTCCTAACTTCCACCAAAATATTACAACTTAAATAGGGTTAATATATGAATTTTTCAGAATTAATAGATTTATTTAGTTTGCCTTTTATGCAACGAGCAATTCTTGGCGGTATTCTGTTAGGAATTTTGGGAGGTATTCTCGGTGGATTTGTAATTTTACGGCAGTTATCTTTGTTTGGAAATGCTTTAGGTCATACTGCTTTTTTAGCTGTAGTCATAGGTGCTTTATTGCAGTTCCCTCCAATGATGGCTTTAATTGGGTTTTTGGTATTATTTGGATTAGGGATTAATTATTTAATTGAAAAGACTAATTTAGGAGGAGATACGATTTTAAGTATTACAATTGCTGGTTCAGTTGCATTAGGAACAATTGGGTTTAGTTTTGTGCCTGGATATCGTGGTACTTTATTGTCTATATTGTTTGGTGATATTCTGGCAATTAGTAATTTAGATTTGATTTTTCTGGCGATTTTATTGACTGTATCTTTGGGTTGGATAGGGCTAACTTTACAGAAACAAATATTGTTAACTTTGAATGCTGATTTAGCACAAATTCAGGGTATTCCTGTCGAGAGATATAAATATATATTTATGATTATTTTGTCATTGGCGATCGCTCTTACTATTAGAGCAGTTGGTATTTTATTGGTGAATGCTTTTTTGGTAATTCCAGCAGCTACGGCGAAGTTAATTTGTAATGAGTTTGTGCCATTTTTAGGAGTTTCTGCATTAATTGGTGCTGTGAGTGGGGTGATAGGAATGGTATTATCTGGTACTTTTAATTTGCCTTCTGGTCCTAGTATTGTTTTGGTGCAATTATTGGGATTTTTAATAGTAGTATTTTCAGGTCGGGGGAGGCTTTAACAGTTATCAGTTAAAGGAAGAAGGCTTTAGTTATCTAGGAGAGAAGGCTTTAGTTATCTAGGAGAGAAGGAAGAAGGAAGAAGAAGTAAATATTCAAAAAAAGAGGGAAAATCTCAAAATATCTACCTAAAGTGAATTGAATCTGATTTTTTTTTAAGCCTCTCTGATAGAGACATAACTTTTTGTAGCATTATTTGAAAGGAAGAAGGAAGTAAGGAGTAAATATTCAAAAAAAANAAAAAAAGAAAGAAAAAACATTCAAAAAATAATCAAAAATCTAAAAATATCTACCTAAAGTGAATTAATTCTGATTTTTTTTAAGCCTCTCTGATAGAGACATAACTTTTTGTAGCATTATTTGAAAGGAAGAAGGAAGTAAGGAGTAAATATTCAAAAAAAAAGGGGGAAACGATAATATTCAATTACCCCTACTCCCCTACTCAATAAAATGTACAAAAGTTTTTGATAAATGGTATGAGACCTTTCAAGGAAAAAGGAAGAAGGAAGAAGCAGTAAATATTCAAAAATCTCAAAATATCTACCTAAAGTGAATTGAATCTGATTTTTTTTAAGCCTCTCTGATAGAGACATAACTTTTTGTAGCATTATTTGAAAGGAAGAAGGAAGTAAGGAGTAAATATTCAAAAAAAAAGGGGGAAACGATAATATTCAATTACCCCTACTCCCCTACTCAATAAAATGTACAAAAGTTTTTGATAAATGGTATGAGACCTTAATTTATTTCTCTGTATTTATGCAACTTTTATACTATACTTAAGTTGAAAAAATGAAAGTAATAATTAATTAATGCCAACCCCTTTAGAGGTACTCCAAATAATTTTCCTAATACCTATCCTCGGTGGATCTATATATTCAATTCTAAGTGTCTGGACGACTAGAAATTTTTTTAACAAAATCATCCCAGAAATAAACGCTACAGAAAAATTTCACCCTCCTGTCACTGTACTAAAACCAGTGCGGGGTATTGAAAAAGACCTCAAGTCAAATCTCCATACTATTGCTGTTCAAGATTGGCCTGAATATCAGGTTATTTACTCTGTTCAAGATCCTCAAGATGCAGCTATTCCTATTCTTCAGGATATTCAACTAGAAATAGGTAGTCAGAAAATTTCCGTTGTAATTGACAATAAAGAAGTGGGAGCTAATGGTAAAGTCAATAATTTACTTGGTGCAATAGCTGAAGCACGTCACGACACAATTATTATTAGCGACAGTGACACCAATCTTAAACCTGATTATATCAAAAATATCATATCTCCTTTATCAAATCCTAATGTCGGATGTGTCTGTACTCTTTTTAAAGTCAAAAGTGCCCATCAATGGTTTGAGAAGATGGAATTATTAACAATAAATGCTGACTTTATTCCTAGCGTTATATTTGCAACAGTCACAGGAGCATCTAATGCTTGTTTAGGACCATCTATAGCCATAAGTCGCAGCACATTAGAAGAACTGGGTGGTTTGGAGAGTCTAGCAGATTATCTTGTAGAAGACTACGAACTTGGACGGAGAGTTTGGACTTCTGGAAAAAAATGTTGCTTTTGCCATACATTATTGATGTGACTGTGGNCATCAATGGTTTGAGAAGATGGAATTATTAACAATAAATGCTGACTTTATTCCTAGCGTTATATTTGCAACAGTCACAGGAGCATCTAATGCTTGTTTAGGACCATCTATAGCCATAAGTCGCAGCACATTAGAAGAACTGGGTGGTTTGGAGAGTCTAGCAGATTATCTTGTAGAAGACTACGAACTTGGACGGAGAGTTTGGACTTCTGGAAAAAAAATGTTGCTTTTGCCATACATTATTGATGTGACTGTGGACTTGAAAAGTTGGCAACAGTGGTGGACTCATCAAATTTATTGGGATCAGAATACATATTTAGCACGTCCCTGGCCTTTTATTGCAACTATATTAATTCGGGCAGTACCTTTTGCTATCTTGTTTGCCGTGGTACGAATGGGAGATTTATGGGGGTTAGGAGTATTGGGAATTACAGTTGTTTTAAGACTTTTGACTGCTGGGATAATCTTAAAAAATTTGAAAGATACAGAAGGTTTTGAAAGTTTGTATTTATTGCCTTTGCGTGATACTTTTGCTTTAATATTTTGGTTTTTGGCATTAACTAAGCGTACAGTAGTANATTACAGTTGTTTTAAGACTTTTGACTGCTGGGATAATCTTAAAAAATTTGAAAGATACAGAAGGTTTTGAAAGTTTGTATTTATTGCCTTTGCGTGATACTTTTGCTTTAATATTTTGGTTTTTGGCATTAACTAAGCGTACAGTAGTATGGCGTGGTGTTAAGTACAAGTTAATTAATAATGGAAAAATGGTTCCCTTCATTAATTGATAATGGATAATTGATAATTGATAATTAATGATTGATAAGTAGGTAGGTGTGAATAAAACTCACTATATAACTAAATGTTAATAAAGTCGAAACCCTTGAGATTGCTTCCTTCCACTCCGTTCCAGTCGCAATGACATACTTGTAAATTTTCCCACCGACCTACTTAATTGATAATTATCTCTGGTTAAAACCGTTACGGAATTGAATCTAAGGAAATTCAAGAGCACTTTTTTTATCCTTTAAAGGGTCGGTTAATAAAGCTGAATTATTTAATTATTAATTATTAGTTCAATAATTGATAATTGCTCGTGGATAATTGATAATTACCTGTGGTTAAAACCTTTACGGGATTAAATCTAAGGAAATTCAAGAGCACTTTTTTTTTCCTGGATAAGGATCAGCTAATCAAGCTGAATTATTTAATTATTCGGTCATAAAAGGATTAGGAAATTAGGAGATAAAAGAGAAATTAAAATACACCTGGCTTCTTTCTCTTTTTCGGCACTATTTTTAGAAGAAGACACAACCGCCGACGGAGAAGTAGGCAACAAGGTCAGCGAAATAGTCTCTCTCGGAGGAAACGTCACCGACGCCGATACT
>NZ_LGSU01000685.1 GCF_002260545.1 Hydrocoleum sp. CS-953
TACTTGCACATATTTATAGTCTAAAATTCCCAATACACAGTTGTAAGATTTTATCGTAGGGGTTTGGTCTCCAAACCATAGTCAGAATAATGGGATTTGAAAACCAAATCCCTACAATTTTTCTCACATCTCATTCCTGATTGCTATATAACTAATACTTGCACATATTTGTAGTCTAAAATTCCTGGTAAAAAAATGAAAAAATTCTTAGAGTTAACTATTTTAACAGTCGCATTCACTGGTTTATACACAGTAAAATTTCCTCTAGATTTAAATAGTTCGATGTCTTTTTTCAGTGCGGGTAATGCTGCTGAAAAAAATGGAAATATTCAGACAAAATATCTTGCAAATAACCAGGATAATGACAAAATAAAATCTGATGTTAAAAAGTTAATTAATCCCCTAGCGTCTATTTCGGAAAAATTATTAAATTTACGTCTAATTCAATTTTCAGATACAACTTTAAAATCCAAATATTTATCTAGTAATCCTTTCTCAAAATCATCTACTTTATCAAAGCTAAATGTTTCAAAAGAATTCCCAGTAGGTCCGTCTCAACCTCCCACAAGACCATTAATTGAGATTCACTTAAATAAAAGTGGTAGAGAAAAAGGAGTTAATAAACTACCTCCATCAAATATTCAAGAAGACCCTAAATTTAAACCAGTGATGGAGTATGCCATAAAACAGAATCTTGCTGAAGGTTCTATGGCAGAAATTATGCAGGCGATCGCTGATTATTTTATTGGTACTCCCTACAAAGCTGGATTATTAGACAAATCAAATCAAGAATCTTTAGTTATTACTTTGGATGGATTTGATTGTGTATTATTTGTGGAAACTGTCTTGGCAATGGCTAGAGGAATAGCAATGGAAGATTATTCTTATTTGACCTTTATTAATAACATTAGAAACCAGCGTTATTGGAAAGGTAAAATGGATGGATATTGCAGCCGTTTACATTATTTTTCTGAATGGATTGCTGATAATCAAAGACGGGGAAATGTTAGAGATATTGGTGTTGAATTAGGTGGTGAAAGAGTAAAAAAACAATTATTTTTTATGAGCAAAAATAGATGGAATTATCCACAAATTGCTAGTAATGATGCGAATTATCAGTGCATTGTTAGTATGGAAGATAATATTAGTAAACTGAAAATAAACTACATTCCATACTATAAAATTAGGAGTATTTATGGTCAACTAAAACCAGGAGATATTATTGCCGTAGCGACAGAAATTAATGGACTAGATGTTACTCATACTGGCTTAGTTTATCGTAATTCTGATGGTAATATTGGTTTTATTCATGCTTCTCCTGCGGGAAAAGTAACGGTTGCTTATGATTTAGAAAGATATATTTGGAATGTGGAAAGTGCCATTGGTATTTTAGTAGCAAGACCAGTCGATCCAAGATAAGTTAGAATTCAGAATTTATAATTTAGAATGCAGAATTTATAATTTAGAATTACCTCTTCTTATAAAAAAGAGGATTGGGTAAAAGGATTTTTTTCTTTTTTGTCCATCAATGGAGAGGGTTTTATACCCTGATTTTTCGGTAAATATAAAAAAAAAAAAAGGGGGGAAAGGATAGAGATAATATAATGTTATCATCTCCACAATGTTAAGGATGTGTATATATTATGGCCGCTGATATTATTGACTATCAAATAAAAGGAGAATCTCTACAATTAGTAGAAATTGAACTTGACCCTGAAGAAGGAGTTAGAGCAGAAGCAGGAGCAATGACCTATATGGAACAAGGCATTGAAATGCAAACTACTACTGGTGGTGGTGCTTGGAAAGGTTTTAAGCGAATGTTGACTGGATCAAGTTTTATGATTACTACTTTTTTCAATCAAGGTACAGGTAAAGCTAAAGTTGCTTTTGCTGCTCCCTATCCCGGGCAAGTTATTACTTTGAATTTAACAGAATTAGGAGGAGAATTTTTATGTCAATCTAGTTCTTTTCTCTGCGCTGCTAATGGTATTGATATTGAAATTGCTTTTACTAAAAAGGTAGGTGCTGGTTTTTTCGGTGGAGAAGGTTTTATCCTACAAAAATTACAGGGAAATGGTTTAGCTTTTGTTCATGCAGGAGGAACAATAATTGAAAAAAATCTGGCTGCGGGTGAAGAATTGCGGGTAGACACTGGTGCAGTAGTTGGCTTTTCTACTTCTGTTCAATATGACATTCAAAAGGTGGGTGGTTTGAAAGATATGTTATTTAGTGGAGAGGGTTTATTTTTAACTAAATTAACAGGTCCTGGTTTAGTTTATCTCCAAAGTTTACCTCTCTCAACTATGGCACGAAAAATTGTTGCTGCTGCACCTGTTCAGCAGTCAATTTCTTAGAAAAGAGGGAGTAGGAAGTAGTAGGGGAAAATAATTGATTTTATTTTTTCTTATTTGAAAAAAATAATGCTTTACTTGAGTAATTAACAGGCAGAATTACCTTTTTAATAATTATTCATGTTTTGAATACTCCTGTACAGAACTTGTATGCAACTTCCTTACTGCCTATTCCCTACTCCCTACTCCCTACTCCCTAATTACATAATTTCACTACGAGAAGTTTTAGCTTTTCTGTCAGGATTAGGTGTTAATTCTGATGGCAATAACTCAACAGCACCCCACTTGTTCAACATATCTCTTAGTAAAATTTCTTGTTGATTTCTTAATTGATTTACACTCACTCCTTTATTCAGAATTGTAAACCAAACAATTCCCTTTTCTTTTGTTGGTAAAGCACCTGCTAAAGCACTAACATAATCTAAGGTTCCCGACTTAACTACTGCCAAATTTGGAAGTTGTTTCCGCTCTTCTAAAATACCTTTATCTTTGCCAACTATAACAAACACATCTGCCACACTCATATTGTATTGCTGAAGATATTTATCAATTGCTAGAAACATTCCCGTAGCTGCGCGAGGAGAAATACGATTTTCCTCCCCTAAACCAGAACCATTAATTAATTGAATTTCCTCTTTTGGTACTCCCGTAAATTCAGCAGCTTTTGTGGCAACTACTTGATAACCTCCCACAGCTTCAGCTAACATATCTGCCATTAAATTATTGCTATATTGATTCATTTTCTTTACCAGTTCAGCTAGGGGAAAAGAATAATGTCTAATTAATAGTTTTGTATTTTGAGGAGCAGTGGGAGAAACTTCTACAATACCATCAATTATTACTTGAGGTTTTGGCGTTCCTGGAGGTAAAGTTTGATATTGATTTAAAGCTTCTCCCGACCAAATTTGACTATTCAATCCTTGTTTAAGAAAATTACCAGCAGTCTGAGGATTAGATTCAAAGTTCATGTAAAATTTACCAGTAATAATTAGATTGCCAGTAACTCTTTGAATGCCTATTTTATTTAATAAATTGCCAATAGCGATCCCTTCTTCCCAAACAAATAATGGGTCTTCTCCTCCTTGGATGACTAAATCTCCATTTAAGACACCATTTTCAATTTTTCCAGTTGTAGAAATTAAGGTAATAAATTGATGGTTAGGATTAAAAGTTTTTAAGGCGACTAAAGAGGTTGCTACTTTAGTAATGGATGCTGCGGGTAAAGGAATTGTACCTTGATGATTTGCTAATAAAGTATCATTTGATTGTATCCAAATTCCTTGATTTTGTTGGGAAAATCCTTGATTTGCTAATGTATTGAGATATGTTTGTACTTGAGTAGAAGCTATTTTTTCGGGATTATTTGGAGGTAATGTTAAAGGTTTTTCGGGGATTTTTATTGATATTTGTGATGCTTCTGGGGAAGGAGTTGCTTCTGGAGTGGGAGATGTTATTTCCGGTTCAGGAGATTGACATCCAATTAGACATAAGGAAATACAGAGAGTAGTTATAGATAGTTTTTTTGGCGTTAGTTTCATCTGGAGAAATTACCTTTTAATAATCGAATTTGGTACCATTCATTATTATAATCAAGGGTTTGCTTTAGGTTGAACAACTGTCATTGCGACGATAGGAAGCAATCTCAGGGGTTTCGCGAGATTGCTATCCGTTCCGGAATGCTCCGCAAACCTTACACTCCCTTCCAGTCGCAATAACTTGGGTATAGTAACCCGGACTTGATAAAAGGAGTTAGAAGTCAGAAGTTACTTGAAAGTATTACATAGATTCATTGTAGGGGCGAATGGCATTCGCCCTCCACAGGGAATGGCATTCGCCCTCCACAGGGAATGGCATTCGCCCTCCACAGGGAATGGCATTCGCCCT
>NZ_LGSU01000686.1 GCF_002260545.1 Hydrocoleum sp. CS-953
GAAGTAGAAAAACGAGGTTTGAGTTGTCAACCCATATCATATATTGTGTGGCTGGGAATGTAGATATTTCCGGGAAGCTGATAGCTAATAGCTGACGGCTGAATGCTTACAAAAAGATTAGCTTTGAATGGGAATGAGAGTAACTTTTAATTGTTGTTCAATCTTTCAAATCTGATTCTTTCTTGAAAAAGAATAAGTTAATGGCGCTCCACCTAATAGCTTATGGCTTTTGGCAGAGAATTCCGCAGGAAATGCTTACCATTTAAACTATTGCCTCAGTTCCTTATAAGTGAAAAAAAGGTAACTTGGTACTTGTTAAATATAGTATTTTGGTTAAAATAACAACAGGATAGTTTAATAAATTTACCTGTGTGTAAAATTCATCCCAAAAGCAACGTTAAATGATAATATCATTCCTGATATTCAGAGTAATATATAGCAATCCTCCGCATATTCGTGGCACAAATCTTACTGCTTTTTAGGCAACAGGCACTATTGCTACAGCTCATCTGGTAAGAATTTCAACTTTTTTATTTACTTTTTAATTACCCGCAACCTATTTAGGATTGCTATAGTAATTGTTACTGCATTCGATGGTAATATAAGAAATTATGAAAATAAATATTTTAGCATAGATACTTCAAGAGGATAACAGTGTGCTGTATTTAGCAGAAGTACAAAGAAGGCCAACAGGTTTTGGTGGTCTGGGTGGTGGTAGAACTGATTTGAAGTTGCTAGCTTGTCAGCGCGGTGAACATAATTGGGCTGCTGTAACTGGGGAAGAAGTTATTCCGGCTGATGAAGCTAAGGAATTTTCTCCTGGTGCATTGGTGCTAGTAGATTTGAATAATAATAAGCAGGTTCAGCAAATTCAAGATGCTGCACGTCAGTTAGTGAAAATTCTCCAAAATTTTTCTCGTTCCCAAGAAAAGTCTAAGACACAATGGGAAGAAATTGAGCAATGGAAAGCTTCTCTTACTTTTCAAGCCCAAGAACTGAATCGCAGAGAAATGGAATTACAGGCTAAGGAGGAGCAACTTGAGGAACTGCAAGGCGAAATTGATAAGTTGGAGCAGCAACGTCAGGAAATTAGTCAAGTCCAACAAGAATCTCAGCAACTCCAGGAACAGATAGGGCAAAACCGAGCAGAATTAGAAGCAGCGCGTTTAGAATTACAAAGGCAACAAGAGGAGTTTGAGCAGCATAAGGGAGAATTAGCTCAAGGTGCAGTTTTAGATGAGGAGCAATCTCAATATATTCAAGATTTATTGAGTTGGTTAACTGAAGCGGTAACTCCGACAAATTCTTTGGGAGAAAAGTTAAGTCAATCCTTGGAAATAGTTAATAATCAACAGGAAACTCTAGAACAACATAGACAACAGTGGGATAATTCACCCAATACAGATTCTAATACACAGGAGGAAGAAATAGAGAGTTTGGCTAGTCATGTCCAAAACCAATGGCTAGAATGGCGACAAGATTGGGAATCTTTTGCCCATAGTATGGGGGGATTGAGAGTGCAACAAACTTTACTGGCAAGTAAGCAAGAGTATAGCCAAGTATTGAATGCACAAATTGTGACACAGACTCAACTTTATGAGCAACTGAGTAATCTAGTCACAGCGTTGGAGAATGGTGGTACTGCTCATAAAGTAGATGTTGAAGCTTTGGAAAAAATGCCTCTTAATGAGTTAGAGGAATTGGTACAAAGTTTGCAACAAGATTTACAAAGAGATATGAGTTTTGTTAAAGACCAGGAAGAGGAGTTGGCATTACAACAGCAAGAAATTGATGCTTTGCAAAGAAGAATTGATAAAGCTAGTGAATATGACAGAATTAATTTGGACTCAGAACTTTCAGATGAAAAAGACCGCTATAAAATGTTAAATGAGTCTTTGGTAGGTTCTCAAAGAAATCTGAAGGAAAGAGAAGAGATATTAAGTCAGCATCAAGCAGTTCTTTGGCGTAGGTTAGGTAATTCTTCTGACCAAGAACAGTCGAATCAGATAGACCTGAAGCCTATATTATCACAAGTTGAGACTCAAAGCCAGCAATTGACCGAAGAGTTACAAAAGTTAGAAGCTGAAATTCAACAAATACAAACTGAAATTACTCAAAAAGAAGAAGTGATTAATGGCCAAACTCAGGAACTAGCAGTTAAAAGAAATGAAATTGAGCAGTTAGAGTTGAGTTTAAGGGAAAAGCAGAAGGCTAATATAGGGGTTGGAAGTGGGGTTGTGTATCAAGAGGTAATGCTATCTTTGGCTGGTTATTTAGAACAACTGAGACAGCAACTTGAAGAAGTAGTAGGTGGAGTAAATCAAGTACAGGGTATAGGTGAACAGGTGGCTCAGTTAGGGGAAGTTCTCCAAAATATTCTTGTGCAACCGGAATAAGATTAACTCAGGAGTAGTAGTTTTTTATACTAAATTCAAGACAGAGGGAGTAGTTCATTAATGGATAATGGATAATTACCTTAATGAAAACCGTAACGGAATTGAAGATAAGGAAATATTGTTTCTTTTTTTTTCTCTATGGGGGTGGCTTTTAACGAAGGTGTTTAATTAATAATTATTAATTATTCGGTAAAACCCTTGCTCTTTATTTAATTTTCTGTATGGCAAAATCCAGGTTTTCCTTAACTACAAAAACTGCAAAAAAAGTTAATTATAGCACTATTTTTTGAAGCTATCTATTATACTAAAATAATCCAGGGATGTTGAACTTTGGCGATCGCTCCTCCAGGAAAGGGATCTGTTTGAGAACGGTTGGGAGCATTGATTAGGGCTGTCAGCTTTTCAATATGACTGAAGTTAGGAGTTGTAGGTAAAACTTTGTGTAGAATCTTTCTTATTACTCTACGTTGTAATGCTAGAGAAACTTCACGCAATACTAAACGGTTGATAATATATTTGATTGGTTGAGACTCGAATTGAGAAATATTCAAATTATCTGTATCTACTTCTGTCACTCTTTCTAATAATTTTTCTGTTTCATTTTCCAAATATTTGACTTCAGCACTGAGTATTTCTGCTGTTTGTGCTAATGCTAATTCAGCTTGAGGGTTAAATTGGCGTAGGATAGGAAATAATTCCAGGCGGATACGGTTTCGAGCATAATGTAAATCTTGGTTTGTAGAATCTTCCCAAATTTCGATTTTTTGCTCTTGACAAAAGTTGCCTGTTTGGGTACGAGTAATTTCTAATAGGGGACGTACCAGTAAGGGGGAGAAATTTTCTGTTAGGGGACGTTGCCAAGTTAGGGCTTGGAGACCGTCAGTCCCACTGCCACGAATTAGATTATATAGGAGAGTTTCTGCGCGATCGCTGGCTGTGTGGCCAGTTACAATGTATGGAAAATTAGATTCTAAAGCAATTTTACTGAGGATTTGATAACGCCATTTTCTGGCTTCTGCTTCACTTTTATAGACTTTATTTGCTGTTTCTAAATAGAAGGGAAGTTGCCAATTTGTGGTTAATTTTTTGACATAATTAGCATTAGCTTCTGAGTCAGTTCGCCATTGATGGTCACAATGAGCAACTGCTAAATACCAATTCCATTTTGATTGTAAATCTAATAGTAATTTGGTTAGACATAGTGAGTCTTGACCGCCGGATACTGCGATTAATATTCTTTGATTTTCTGGTAATAATTTTCTTTGACGTAATGTTTGATGAAGTTGGGCATGGAGTGGTGTCCAATTTTGATGGGGAGATTGATTCATTAGACATAATTTATTTGTAAGCATTTAGCTATTAGCACTTAGCAATTAGCTTTTTTTTGTGAATACATTAAACAATTTTATATGGATGTTTAAGGTCTTGAGATGTATTTTGAACCCTACTAGAAAATCATATTTCAGTATTTCAATATAGCATCTAACTGCCTGCATTTATGAAGCTAATTAGGGCTTGCTGAAAAAGTTTTTGAGTAGAGGGAGGAGTCAGGAGTCAGGAGGAAGTCGAGTTATGGAGGAGGTAGTTGGAGGAATTATCCCTTAATTTTTCTGTAATTTTGAGGCAAAAATGCTAAATTATTGAACCTTTTTGACCTAAAAGTTTCTACTTTTTGCAGACCTAAAAAGGCTAAAAGCTTTATCTATAAATGCTTTTATATTTAATCAGCCAGCCCTAATTATTGATAATACACTAAGGAGGATATCTGATGGTTGAATGCTTACATTTATTTGATTTGAAAGGATAATATTAAATCTGATAGTATTGGTTAAAAAAGTAG
>NZ_LGSU01000687.1 GCF_002260545.1 Hydrocoleum sp. CS-953
GGGGAAGAGGGGGGAGAGGGGAGTCCCTATTCTACTTTACTTCATCAGACGTCAGACTGACTCAAGAGCTATTCTACTTTACTTCATCAGACGTCAGACTGACTCAAGAGCCAAAAATTCTCATCTTTCCGGAGATACCAAATGGGTTCTATATAATAGTGAATACAGCTTTCTAACTTTGGAACCGATGATAGCCATTGCTAGCAATAGCTACTCTAGGAACTTTGCACTGTCTAGTTAATAAGATTACCGAATAATTAAGGTAAAAAGCCAACTAGATCAAGTATTCAATGAATTTATTTTCCTTTTATTCAATCCTATCCGTTTTAGGGAGAGGTAATTATCAATTATCAATTATTCAAGGCTTTGTTGTATGAAAGCATATAGCTACCGCACAAGCTTAAGCAGATGTACTTCATACTTCTAACTATTGTCCAATAGATGAATACAACATCAATCTTTGACAGAAAAAAGCTGAAACTTTTACCTGTAAAGGCTTTGAGTTTATTAACTATTGTCCAATAGATGAATAGAACATCAATCTTTGATAGAAAAAGGCTGAAACTTTTACCTGTAATATAAAATCCGGATAATTACTATAGCCTGCGTCCGCAGCGACTGGAACGGAGTGGAAGGTTTGCGGAGCATTCCGGAACGGATAGCAATCTCCGGGCACATAAGAGATTGCTTCCTATCGTCGATAGGGACTACAGTTCAACCGGATTCTATATAAAGGCTTTGAGGTTGTTAACTATTGTACAACAATAGAAAGAGAGTGATATAGAAGCCACTAGGTTCACCTTTCATACAACAAAGCCTAAGATTGCTATAGTTGTCCAGATAGTTGTCCATAAAATTTTTTGGTAAAAGCATTGCATTAATTGAATAGCTGTGCTTTAATATCAAAGTGAATCGGTTCTAATGGAGACAAACCGTTAGAGGAAACGGGGAAAGTTCGGTGTAAATCCGTCGCTGTCCCGCAACTGTGATGAGATAAAAATTATCTCTTAGTCAGAATGCCCGCCGAGGAAAATAGTAACTTTATAGAACATCTGCGAGGTACGGATGATGACTAATATGGTATTGACAAAAAGGGAATTAGCCCTAAATAAGAACGTTTCGCTACAGATATTTAGACAGAGCTTATTTAAACCAAATTCTGGGAAACAACTACTACTTCAAAAGTAGTAAATTAGCAATAATCTTTTGTTTTGTGGGTTTAATAGCTCACCACAATCACCGCTCTTAAAATTGCTTGTGGTGGGGATTACCTCTATGCAATTTTCCCTTTTGGCTGCTTCAATAATGAAGAAAAAAAATAACAGCTAGTAAAGTTAGCAAAAAGTACAAAAAGTGCTTCGGAATTTACTGTTTAAAAAAAAAGGGCGTTGCTGAATTGAAGTATGAATGCGCGATTGTATTGTTTTGTTCTGGTAAAGCCCCCTAAATCCCCCAATTTTGGGGGAATTTTAGAGTTTTATTCCCCTCAATTTTGGGGTGTTAGGGGGGCCAAATAATACCGAGAATCAGCAACGCCAAAAAAAGTAATAGAAGCGACGGTTAACAGTGGGATTAATAGCGATCGCAACTGCTTTGTTATGAGCAAGGAAGTTGCGGTAGAAGGTGTTGCATAAATTTAAAAAGAAATTAAATGACAACAATAATAGGAACAGAAAATAGTGAACTCCTTACAGGTAGTTTGGAGGCAGACGAAATATTTGGTTTAGGAGGAGATGATACAATCAATGGTCTCGAAAGTGGAGACTTAATTAGTGGCAACCAAGGCAACGATATTCTTAACGGAAATGCAGGTAGCGACACGCTGCGGGGTGGTAAAGGGAACGATAATCTCTCTGGAGATGCTGGCAGCGATGATATTTATGGCGATGCAGGTACAGACACCTTAACTGGGGGAGAGGGTTTCGATAATTTTGTTCTTCAACGACAAAATCAACCATCAACGGGAAACCTAGATATTAGCCAAGCAGACTTAATTACTGACTTTAATCTAGAACAGGATGGCATTGGTTTATTAGGAGGAATAACTTTTGAAGACCTCAATATTTTTCAAGGTAGTAATGAACTAGCTGACAGTACCATTATCCAAGATGGAGTCACGGGAGAATTTTTAGCCATCCTCTCTGGTGTTAACAGCAGCGAACTTACCGAAGACCAATTTAGAATCTTTGTCCAACAACTCGGACCTTATTCCAGTTCCACCCAAGACCCAGGAAAAATAGATTCTGCCATCCCTGGTTTTATTAGTTCTGAGGGTGAAGGGTTAATTAGGTCAGACAGTGTTGTTAATCCAATCTTTGCAGCATGGGCAACAGGATTTCAAAATTATTCCCCTGCACCAGGAGTCGATGAAAGATTCCAAACTCCCGAACTAACATTAGGACCTACTGCTAGAACAGATAATTTTATTGATATTGCTTCACTGGGAGGTTTAACAAGAGAACAAATAGACCGAGGAGTACCACCAGGAGAGATTACTTTAATCTTTGACTCTGGTATTCGTAACGGTGCGGGAGCAGACTTTGCGGTATTTGAAAATGGTTTCAATAATCTCGGGGGTATTTTTGCCGAACTAGCATTCATTGAAGTTTCTAGCGATGGGGTTAACTTTGCTCGTTTTCCTAGCGACTCTTTGACAGGACAACCAGTAGGTAGTTTTGATGTCATTGACCCCACACAAGTTTATAATTTAGCTGGTAAGCACGTTAATAATGCTTCTGAGTTTGAGGGAGAATTTTTTGGCAGTTCCTGGGGAACTCCTTTTAACTTAGATGACTTAGTTAACGATCCGTTAGTAACATCCGGTGCGGTGGATATTAATGCTATTCGGTTTGTTCGGGTTGTAGATATTCCTGGTGATGGTAGCTTTTTAGATGCTACAGGAGACCCCATTTTTGACGCTTGGACAACTGCAGCACCAACTGCTACTTCTGGTGGTTTTGATTTGGAGGCGATCGGTGTAATTAATGTGATTTAGTCACTAAATCTGGAGAATTAAAATGAGGTAATTTACAGCAGATTCCACTTTGGTGAGGTATACCCGTCGCGGGCAAGATGCCCGCACTAAAAATATTGACAGCAATTTTGGAGTTAGTGAGGTAAAAATTTTATTATTTGTTAAAGACTAGAAGTCTGGTAACACAAGCATCCTGCTTGTTACAGGCTGGAAGCCTGAACTGCAAATAACTCTACTTCACTATCCTCATGCATTGCTGTAATTCTGAATATCTGTACTTCATACACCTGGAATCTGCTGTAATTTATGGGTGACACTGCTAAAACCGAGTCTTGAGTCTATAAATCTTACTTTTGACTGTCTTGAGTGTATCTTACATTCTGAGGTTCCCTCAGAATTACACACTCGATGCATGACTTTTGACTTTTGAATTTTAATTTCCCCAATCTGAGGGAGTCCTACTTCGTTAAATTAGGTTATTGAATGAAATGGAGCAAGAAAATTATTTACATAATTGGCAGCAAGAGTTTATTGCTACTAATTTAATCTCTATAGGATATAATGCTTGGCAAGGTTATTTAAGTAGCCAAAGGGGTCTAATTATTTGCAGTACAAATTCACCTATGATTGGTGCAACTGGAGAAACATTTAAAGTACATTTTGTGCCTCGTAATAATCTTGCAGCTCTTCTCAATGCCTGGTTAAAATCACCCGATACTGTCCTCCTTAAAAGACATTTTATGAATGATCATATTCTGGAGGCTGTTGATAATTACAATCCTCAAAAGGATGTAGTTTTCATGTTAGAATCTGGCATTTCTGTTACTTTCTTTTATCTGACTAATTTACCGATTAGTCCGCCTGATTGTTACCAACAAGTAATCAAAAGTTGGGATGAATTTCCATCTCAATATTCAGAGGAATATCAAAATAATCATCATCTTTAAAATTTGGTGATTTATTATATCTTTAATTTGTAAGCATTCAGCACTCAGCTATCAGCTATCAGCTTCCAAGACACATCTACATTTCCTTCTATAGAATTGTATAGGTTCACAACTTAAATTCGTTGTTCTTATGCTTCAATAATAATCTGCTTAAAAATATAGTATAAATTAAAATAACCCTTGTTTTATTCATTAAAAAGCTGATAGCTGACTTTTCGGATTGGTTTTGTTACCAAAAGTAATCCTTTATGGTAGTGGCAAACTTTCTTAAAAACTTCTGGCAACCTGAGTTGATCCATCTTGAGAATTGTCGCAC
>NZ_LGSU01000688.1 GCF_002260545.1 Hydrocoleum sp. CS-953
CGACGACCTGGTGTAATTTCTGGCATTCCTCGACTATTTAAAGGAATTACCCAGAACCGTTTGACTTTTTCGGCTCCCTTCAGGCGACCTTGCCTGAGAAGTAACCTGAGTCTAGCAGTAGAAATATTTAAAAGAAATGCTGCTTCTGTTGTACCAACTTTATCTGGTTTAGTTTCTGTATCTTTCATAAACTGTTTCGGAACATATTAAAGATAAACTTGATGAGTATTTACCATCAAACCATAAAGAATTTAATTTGGCAATAATTTTTTGATTGTTCAGCAGTTTAATCTGACTCACCAGCAGGTATCCGCAAAAAATCCGAACAATAATCTTTTATCTTACTTACATAAACAGACTTAGTGTCTGAAAAATTATAGCAATGAGCGCTCAGGTATTTACAACTTCCAGCCAAACTACAGTAAGCGAAAAGGTATACAAAAAATAATGTGTAAATATGACAGAACACATTGCTATAGCAATCTTATGTGAGTTGTAAGATTTTAGTGCTAATCAGGAGTCATAAGTCGGGATTCAGGAGTCAGGAGTCAGAATATAAAAGGATTTTGGTTCATCTTAAATCTTCTTAAATTCTATCAAAATCATTCCTAATTGGTATATAGAAGCCCTAAGCGTATTTTGGCAAAGTTGCGAGTTTTTGGCTCAGTCCTCAGTCCTCGTAGGGGCGTTTCATGTCGCGCAGCGAAACGGCCGTTAGCTTCGCATAACTATCGTTAACGCCCGTACAGAAGTCAGGAGATTAATATAAAATCCTGATAATTACTATAGCCTGCGTCATTGCTACTGGAACGGAGTGGAATTAAGCAATCTCAGGAGTGCGCGGAGATTGCTTCCTATCGTCGCAATGACGACTATTCAACCGGATTTGATATAAGAAATAAAATAGGGGAAAAAGGTAGAAAAATGCCCCCATCTCCCAATCTCCCCATCTCCCCTACTCTCAATCTATAATTTTAAATAGATCCCAAATGGCTTCTATATAACTATTGGGTATAAAGTACATCTTTAAATAAACAACTTCATATAAAACCTCAAAACGGCGGAAAGCTAAAACTATCCGCCGTTTTACCATTAAAAATTAACTTCTGTTCCCAGAAGAAACCAAATCCTATTCAGCAACTTGAGGCACTAACTCTCGTTTTTCACCCTTAGAAACCGTAATCTGACCATCTTCTCCAACATCAACTACAGCAGTATCGCCTTCACCGACCTTGCCAGCCAGAATTTCCTCAGCCAAACTATCCTCAAGCAAACGCATAATTGCCCGACGCAAAGGTCTTGCCCCATAACTAGGATTATAACCCTCCTCANATCCTATTCAGCAACTTGAGGCACTAACTCTCGTTTTTCACCCTTAGAAACCGTAATCTGACCATCTTCTCCAACATCAACTACAGCAGTATCGCCTTCACCGACCTTGCCAGCCAGAATTTCCTCAGCCAAACTATCCTCAAGCAAACGCATAATTGCCCGACGCAAAGGTCTTGCCCCATAACTAGGATTATAACCCTCCTCAACCAACCGCTCCTGGAAGCGATCAGTAATTTCCAACGTAATACCTTTCTCCGTCAACCGACTAAAGACCTCTTTCAACAGAATAACAGCAATTTCCTTCACCTCATCCTTACTCAACTGACGGAACACAATAATCTCATCCAAACGGTTGAGGAACTCAGGACGGAAATACTGTTTCAACTCCTCATTCACCAAATTACGAATTCGGTTATACTGAGCATCAGCCTCATTTTCTGAGAACTCAAAACCAAGACCACCGCCTCCTTTTTCGATTACCTTAGAACCGATATTAGAAGTCATAATAATCAAAGTATTCTTAAAATCAACCGTCCGACCCTTCGCATCAGTCAAACGACCATCCTCCAAAATTTGGAGCAACATATTAAATACGTCAGGGTGTGCCTTTTCAATTTCATCAAACAGCACCACAGTATAAGGACGACGACGAACTGCCTCAGTTAACTGACCACCCTCGTTATAACCCACATAACCAGGAGGAGAACCAATCAACTTAGAAACAGTATGGCGTTCCATATATTCCGACATATCCAAGCGGATCATCGCCTCCTCAGACCCAAAGAAATATGCAGCCAAAGCCTTAGTCAACTCTGTCTTACCAACTCCAGTCGGTCCAGAGAAAACAAAACTAGCAATAGGTCGGTTAGGGTTTTTCAATCCCACTCTTGCCCGACGAATAGCACGAGATACTGCCTTGACAGCCTCCTCCTGACCAATCAAACGTTGGTGTAGAGTATCTTCCATGTGCAGCAACTTCTCAGACTCAGACTCAGTTAACTTATTCACCGGAACCCCAGTCCAACTCGCCACAATATGAGCAATATCCTCCTCAGTCACCATTGGAGAATCATCCTCAGTAGTAGAGTCGAGCTTTTTATTTTGAGCCAGAGAACGAATTTCCGACTTAATCTCCATTTCCCTGTCGCGCAACTCTCCAGCCTTATCAAAATCCTGAGAACGAACAGCCTCATCCTTCTCCTTCAGAAGTTGACGTAGCTCCTTATCCAACTCCTTAGCTGCGGGAGGCAATTGAGAATTAATCAACCGGACACGGGAACCAGCCTCATCTATCAAGTCAATAGCCTTATCTGGCAAATAGCGATCGCTAATATAACGGTCTGATAACTTAGCAGCAGCTTCCAAAGCAGTATCTAAAATTTTTAACTTATGGTGTTGCTCGTAACGTTCCCGTAAACCATATAATATCTCAATAGTTTCATCAACAGAAGGTTCACCAACCATAACTGGTTGAAAACGACGTTCCAGAGCTGCATCCCGTTCAATATGTTTCCGATACTCATCCAGAGTAGTCGCCCCTATACACTGTAACTCCCCACGAGCCAAAGCAGGCTTCAAAATATTCGCAGCATCAATAGCCCCTTCAGCAGCACCAGCTCCAATCAGAGTATGAACCTCATCAATAACCAGGATGACATTACCCGCAGAGCGAATTTCATCCATAATTTTCTTCAGACGTTCCTCAAACTCACCCCGGTATTTAGTACCAGCAACCAACAGACCAATATCCAGAGTAACCACCCGCTTTTCTTCGAGAATATCCGGTATATCATTATTAGCAATACGTTGTGCCAAACCCTCAGCGATCGCCGTTTTACCCACACCAGGTTCCCCAATCAAAACTGGGTTATTCTTAGTTCTACGACCGAGAATCTGAATTACCCTTTCAATTTCAGTTTGCCGTCCCACCACTGGGTCCAACTTACCCTCAGATGCCATTTGAGTCAGATTTGAACCAAACTCATCCAGAGTAGGAGTTTTTGTACGTCCACCCCCACCACCAGCAGTGACTTCTGCCGTTTCACCCAACATCCGAATTACTTGAGTACGGACTTTAGAAAGGTCTACCCCTAAATTTTCCAGAACTCTTGCAGCTACTCCTTCACCTTCTCGAATTAAACCCAAAAGTAGATGCTCAGTCCCAATATAGTTATGTCCTAATTGTCGTGCTTCCTCCAACGATAATTCCAAAACCCTTTTAGCTCTGGGAGTAAATGGGATTTCTACCGCCACAAATCCCGAACCACGGCCAATTATCTTTTCTACTTCAATCCGAGCATCCTTGAGATTAACACCCATAGATTTCAGAACCTTGGCCGCTACCCCTGTACCCTCTCCAATTAGACCCAGGAGTATTTGTTCTGTCCCCACAAAGTTATGTCCCAAGCGGCGAGCCTCTTCTTGGGCCAACATGATCACTTTGATTGCTTTTTCCGTGAAGCGTTCAAACATAATTTATTCCTATCTCTTAAAGTTGCCCTAATGGTTATTCTAGCGTGACATTTTTACTAAAGCTGTTTCCCACTTCTGGATCTTGAGACCAGAGATACATATCAAAATGTAAATTGATTTTACGATAGTAATCTTTCCAGTCCTATAATAAAGTTTTCCGTGGATAACAGTTTTTACCAAACTACTCGAAAACAAAATAGTCTAACTTAGTTTATTTAGAGTTAGTATTTAGAAAGTTTAGCTTAATAAACCAAGAATTCAGGTAGGGAAATCTCCTATCTGACCTCTTTCTAAATTGCTTTATACTATCTACCATTAATGGTATTGAAAGTTACTTTTTCTTAGCAACAATGTAATTTTAGTTTTTAAAGTATAGCTCAGGTTTTGAGCGTATATGATGGTTAAACTATCTATTTATTTTAAGAAAATATAA
>NZ_LGSU01000689.1 GCF_002260545.1 Hydrocoleum sp. CS-953
TTTTAATATAGCTTATATCCTCTTGCTTAATCAGTTAAAAAGTCACCTGCTTAGGGGTAAGGTTTTATACCAAATTTTTCAGTAAAAAAACACAGCATATGCCATTAATGTTTGGAAATATCAAATTATTCAGTCAATTATATAAGACCTAAGCGTATCTCCATAAAATAGGTCGGAGGGAGAATTAATTGATAAAAAATGGGTAATAATTGATTTGATGATTGGATCAGTGGGAGATATCTAATACACCCCATCTCCCCTACTCTCAATCTCTAATTTTAAATATATCCCTTCAGGGGTTTTATAAATGCGCCCTGCTGGAATCGAACCAGCCTTAAAGCGAATTATGAGCTCGCTGCCTCCCCAATCGGCCAAAGGCGCTTATTTCTATCATCTTATAATATAAGGATATCAGGCAAGTTTAAGATCACCTTAGACTATTTTTTGATTATAACATATTTTCCTAACTTCAGTTCAAAGTCAACAGAAAATTAGAATAGGTAAATTTGGACACTAATACATAGGAATAATTTATAGTATATCATAACAAAAAACAAGATCGTACCTTAGACAGAAAAAACTATGAATTCTAGTATTTTACTAACTCTAGGTCTGCTGGTTCTAATGTTTAGTGCTGGTTTGGGTAGTGCTTCTTGGGGATTTAAACTGGGCCGGGAAGCCTTAAAAGGAATTACTCAACCAGATACTCGTCCTACCAATAATTTAGTAGGTGCTAAAGACAGTTCAAATCGTCGAGAAGAAGTAGTGATGTTAAAGGAGGAAAAAATTATTATCAATGTAAAAAATACTATTCTCAATGGTGGAATAGCTGAGAAAAAAACTGCTAAAGAAAATTCCCAGAAAAAAACAGCTAAAGCCAAGTCTTCTCAAGAAACTAAATCCAAACAAAGTTTTCCAATTGTGAGTAGTGATGCTGGAGTAATATTGGAAGTTAATGATGTTCGTAAGTGGGGAAATTCTCTAGTCTTGGATGTTAATTTAAAAAATGAAGGAGATCGAGCTGTAAGATTTTTATACAGTTTTTTGAATATTACAGATCAACAAGGAAGAGTTCTCAGCGCCAGTACAGAGGATTTACCAGGAGAATTACCGCCCAATGGTAGAAGATATTATGGTATTATTACAATCCCAATTAGTTTATTAGATAATGCTAAAGAACTTTCCCTAGAACTTACAGATTATCCAGCTCAAAAGTTAGATTTGAAAATGTCTAAAATTAAAATAGATTAAGTTGATTTTGAATTTTGAGTGAGGAGGCTTTAAACCGAATTTGTCGATCAAAAATTGTAAATTTTAAACATGAAAATGTTCATAGGTCTGAGGCAAAATCAATGGCAGTAAATTTGCTAGATATGCCAGGCTTAGAAATGCTAATCTGGAGAGATATGACCTGGACAGATATACTGTCGCGCATCTTTTCGGTTTTTCTACTAATTTCCATAAATGCCTTCTTTGTTGTGGCAGAATTTTCTATTGTTTCTGTGCGAAGGTCACGCATTAATCAATTAGTAGATGAGGGGGATGTTCCAGCAAAAATTGTTCAGCAACTTCAAAGACATATAGACAGACTACTTTCGACAACTCAGTTAGGTATTACTTTATCTAGTTTGGCTTTGGGTTGGATTGGTGAAGGAACTATGGCTGTAATTGTGAGAAAAGGTATAGCTAATATACCATTACCTATTCATATTAGTCAAGCGATCGCCCACTCCCTCGCCATTCCTATTGTCACTTTTTTTATTTTGGCTTACCTACAAATTGTATTGGGAGAATTATGTCCAAAGTCAGTAGCGCTACTTTATCCAGAACAGTTATCTAGATTATTAGGCCCTCTGAGTCTAGCTATCTCTCGCTTCTTTAATCCTTTTATTTGGATATTAAATCAATCTACTCATTGGTTATTACGACTTTTGGGAATTCAATATACTGGCAGTGCTTGGAAAGCACCAGTTACTCCAGAAGAATTACAGTTAATTATCTCTACTTCTACTGAATCAACAGGTTTAGAAGCAGAAGAACGACAATTACTTAGTAATGTATTTGAATTTGGAGAGGTATTAGCTGGAGAAATTATGGTTCCACGGACAAGTATAAATACTATCTCTAGTACGGCTATTTTTCAAGATTTGTTAGATGAAATTCAGGTATCTGGTCATTCCCGCTATCCTGTAGTTGGTGAATCCGTAGATGATATTCAGGGTATTATTGATTTTAAAGAATTGGCTAAACCTTTAGCCCAAGGATTATTATCTCCACAAACTTCTATTATATCTTGGATTCGTCCTGCAAGATTCGTTTCTGAACAAACCTATCTGAATGAGTTACTATCATTAATGCAAAGAATGCGTCAAATTCCCAATAGTCCTCAGCACTCGGAAATGGTAATAGTGGTAGATGAGTTTGGTGGAACTGCTGGATTAATTACACGGGAGGATTTGATTGCTGAAATTATTAGTGCTGATAATTATGAAGTAACCGACTCTGAAGAACTTGCTTTACAAATGTTGGACGATCAAACTTTTATTGTCCAGGCACAGTTAAGTGTTGAAGAAGTTAATCAACTTTTAAATTTAGATTTACCAGTGACTGACGACTATCAGACTTTGGGAGGATTTTTGATTTATCAATTACAAAAAATTCCCATTGGAGGAGAAAAGTTATACTATCAGAATCTTGAATTTACTGTTATTTCTGCTGAAGGTCCCCGTTTAGATCAAATCAAGATTCGTCAATTAGAAGAGTTAGGAACTGAGCAAACTGTTAATCTAGTTTTAGAAGATGAAACAGTCAATCGAATTCCACCAAATGAACTAATTGATTGAACATTTAGCTTTTATTCTGAATACAAAGAGACATTCGCTACAAATCCCTAAGATGAGATAATGTAATTTGACCCTGACTTGAGAATTAGGCTAGAGTCTCTCAAGATTAATTATGACTTCATTTGGCTATGAATCTAATGCTATTTAATCAATAGCTGAATGCCACTCAATTTATCTAAAATCTAAAAACTATTCCGCAATAGTTGAATTAATTATCAATTAAAGTGAGGTTAGGCGTTTCGCGGAGCGACATGAAACGCGTAGCACTATCGCCATTCTTCCACTTTATCTAAAATCTAAAAACTATTGCGTAATAGTTGAATTAACTATTAATAAAAATGCAACAATACCATTTTTCTAAAAAAAATGCACTTAATAATTCTGATCCAGACTTGAATTTTACTGACAGCTATTATCTTTTCNTATTGCGTAATAGTTGAATTAACTATTAATAAAAATGCAACAATACCATTTTTCTAAAAAAAATGCACTTAATAATTCTGATCCAGACTTGAATTTTACTGACAGCTATTATCTTTTATTCAGTACAACTTCATGGATAAAAGTTATAAGCTGACTAAGCTAAGAAAACCTATATAAATTATAAATACTATCAGGTTGAATATTTGATTTGATGATAATTTTTGCCTTAATTTAAGAACTAAGCAAATTAGGAAATTCAACAAGCTAGAATTTTAGTAATTTTATATTTATCGGCTATTTTTTTGTCTATTTGATATCGAGCTATCCCTTCAGGTGTCAAAATTCCTACTTTCTCTAATTTTTCTTCTCCACCAGCTTTTTCAAAGAATTTCTCGTGGGATGGTTGGTAGTAAATGGTGCTATATTCTAAGTCTCCATTAGCAATGGAAATATAAATAGGGGGCTATTGAATTTGTTGGGGTTTTTCGACTTTATAACTGAGTTTTTCTAGACCTATATAGCGTTTCTCAAGCTTATGAGGTACACAAGCTCTTTAATTTCTTTTCTATTCCTGATTCCTCATTGCCTATTCCCTATTCCCTGTTCCCTGTTCCCTGTTCCCTGTTCTCTATTCCCTGTTCCCTAAAACAAACGAATTTTGTACTTCACGCTTCTTGGGAGTTGCTATATTAACAATGTTAGTTTGAAATAATTCTTCTATCCAACCACTATTATAGGCACTCCTAATAATGACACTATGGGAATTTGATACTTGTTTACAGGAGGTAAAAACTATTAATAAACTTGTGAGGATAGTTCCTAAGATTGTTTTTAGCGATATATTTTTCATTTTGCTTGGATTGAAAAACTGTGATTCAGTAGTAAGGAATAAATTTTCTAGTTATAGGAATAGAAAATCAGAAAAAAAGCGTATCTCACTAAGATGATAATTTCTCTCTCAATAGTATTAGGTT
>NZ_LGSU01000069.1 GCF_002260545.1 Hydrocoleum sp. CS-953
CTTGTGGAGCAATTTTATTACCAGTTAATTGCACTTCACATAATTGAGTGCTACTGTTAAATTCTTTTAACCTTTTCCACCCTTGATTAGTCCAAAATTGGTGTTCCAATGTAGCTCTAATTTCTTTACCAGAAACAGTTTTTATTGTGTAAGTTTCTTTTTCACCATTAATATAAATATTTTTCGGAGGATTTTTCCTAGCTGANGTTAAATTCTTTTAACCTTTTCCACCCTTGATTAGTCCAAAATTGGTGTTCCAATGTAGCTCTAATTTCTTTACCAGAAACAGTTTTTATTGTGTAAGTTTCTTTTTCACCATTAATATAAATATTGGTAATTTTACTAGAAACAAGTTGGTTAGTTTTAGTATCTAAAGTCAAAATAGTACGCCTAGATATACTTTCTTGCATATATTTTGCATCATTAGAAGTTTGTTGATGTTTTCTCCCGTAATGCCATAAATTAGCTAATTTTTCAATTGTTTCCTCATAATACTTTTCTCCTTTAGATAAAGACGAATTGGCAAATTTAACCTTGGTATTACCCGACAAACAACAACCTATTCTATGAGTTCTTGCTTGCTGCATAACACTATGGGGAAAAAATCCACAATTAAAAGTAATTTGAGGGTGTTCAATACATCCATAATGTCCGCGATCGCCTGCTAAAAGTCGCTTAACAATTATTTCCCCGCATTTTGTTTCTGAAGGCAAATTATCTTGTTCATCAAATACAAATCCTTGACTATAATCTTGATGCAAAGCAGCATAAATTACCTGTTGAGGATTAGGTGTTTTCGCAATAACTTCTACCCGAAATTTATCCATAAAATTATTCTAAAGTTGAGCTAAATATAAGAGCAAAACAATTTATCATTATTGCACCATAAAAATTGACTATCTAGAAAATGATAGATTTTTCTTATTTTTGACTTTTAACTAAAAAAAATGATACTTTCCCACCGTTTTACAGAAGCTTTAGTATATGCTACCGAGTTACACGCTCATCAAATTCGCAAAGGAAGTAAAGTTCCTTACGTTTCCCACCTTTTAGGGGTAGCTAGCATTGCCCTTGAATATGGCGCTGATGAGGATGAGGCCATAGCAGCACTACTTCACGATGCGATAGAAGACCAAGGTGGGCCAACTGTTCGTGTAGAAATTAGACTGAAGTTTGGGGAAAGGGTGACAGAGATAGTCGATGGTTGTACTGACACAGATACTACTCCGAAACCTCCTTGGAAAGAACGTAAAAAAGCTTATATTAATCGTATTACTAATGCCACACCTTCAGTGCGCTTGGTTTCTGCAGCGGATAAACTACATAATATTAGGTCTATTTTGAAAGACTATCGACTCCAAGGTGATTTGTTGTGGGATTTATTTAAGGGTGGTAAACAAGGAACGCTCTGGTATTATCGCTCCCTTGTAACTGCATTTCGTGAAGCTGACTCCACTCCGATAGTAATAGAGTTAGATAGTTTAGTTACAGAATTGGAAAAGTTGGTACAGACAGATAGAGCTGAAGTTAGCTTGTAGCAGAAATTTTGGTGTTAGTCAATAAATGTTATGAAATTTGTAGAAGCTATTTAGTATCTTTGCCAAGATTAAATTTTTGAGTAGGAGTCAGGAGGAACAACTCAAGACTTAGGAGGTGAGTAGAGGCAATACAGGAAAAAGGTTTAAAAACACTCTCCATTTCCTCATCTTCCTATCTCTTTTTAATATAGATTCCCAAATTAGTCAGGGTATCAGTGGTTATCCTGACCAGGGTGGATGCTACATATAAATCATTCTCTTAATAAGCAGAAGTATTTAGGCCAGATTAATATTTTTCGTTAACCTTTTGAACTTTCGGGAAACCTCTTGATCTATCCATAAAAGTATTGGGAAATGAAAGTTTTTTCTAAACTCGTCTAAGACTAAACTCATGGAC
>NZ_LGSU01000690.1 GCF_002260545.1 Hydrocoleum sp. CS-953
ATATATTCAATTTTTGCTCCTAGCAATAGGGAATATAAAATCTAGATACACAACAGCTTATAATTTATTAACTCCTAGCATTTTAAAAAGCTGAAAGCTGAGTGCTAATAGCTGAATGCTTACAAATTAATAGCTAATTTTCCCATTAAGAAGGGGAGGCTTTCAACGTAATTCATAATTATATATAATCTGGCTTAAAACTCTTCCGCAGCAACCATAGAAAGCAATCTCAAATCCTATCCTAGTTTTTCATACTTAATATAACTCTCCGATAAAGATATAGATTTTTGCCTGGAGTAGGGAATAGGGAACAGACAAGATACTCCCCACACTCCGCATCTCCCCATCTCCCAAAAAACAACCCTACCTAACCAGGTGAGTAAACCGAACAGCAGAAATAACTTAAACTAAGAAAAAGTAAACATTCATAGTAATTCATTTTCTATGCCTCTATTAACTGAAAGAACTTTAGAAGTTGGACAAAAACTAGAAGGCTTTGAAGTAAAAGCCATTACTGACCTAAAACAACAGCAGATGGTAGCTTATCAGCTAGAACATCTCAAAACAGGTGCTAAACTGCTACACCTATATTCAGAAGATGCCGAAAATCTATTTTCAATTAGTTTTCCCACCCCCCCTCCAAATAGTACAGGAGTACCCCACATCCTTGAACATTCTGTACTAGCAGGTTCAGAAAAATATCCTGTACGGGAACCATTTTTTGAAATGCTAAAAATGAGTCCAGCAACCTTCATTAATGCTATGACTGGCCCTGACTGTACCTATTATCCAGTCTCCAGTAAAGTCAAACAAGACCTATTCAACTTGGCAGAAGTATACTTTGATGCCGTATTCCATCCGCTGCTGACTGAAAATACCTTTAAAAGAGAAGGACATCACCTAGCTCCTGCTGACCCCGAAAACCCAACAGGAAAATTAAAATTTACTGGGGTAGTTTACAACGAAATGAGTGGAGCTTTTTCTGACCCCGAACAAAGGTTAGATAGTATTGCCAACCAAAGTCTATTTCCTGATAACATTTATGGTTTGGAATACGGAGGCGACCCCAAAAATATTCCTGAACTGACTTACGAAGACTTCCGTGACTTCCACGCCAACTATTATCATCCCAGTAATGCTTACTTCGTTTTCTACGGCAATATTCCCACTCCCGAATATCTCAACTTTTTAGCTCAAAAATTAGACGCTTTTGAAAGACGGGAACCCAATATCAATATTAACCCTCAATCTCGATGGAGTGAACCTCAGTTTAAAGAAGAATCTTATCCTGTTAGTGCAGCAGACGAAACAAAAGAGAAAACTTACATAATGATGAAATGGTTGGTGGGAGATACCACTAACTCTGAGGAATGGGTAGCTTTAGATATTCTCAGTCGTATTTTGTTGGGAAATGAAGCAGCACCCTTGAAAAAAGCGGTCGTTGAATCCCAAATTGGTCAAGATATACTGGGATCTGGAGTAGACTCTGTGGGTAAAGAAGCTACCTTCCATGTAGGTATTCAAGGAAGTGAACCTGACAAGGGAGAAGCATTTAGTCAGTTAGTTGTCAATACCCTAGAAACAATTGCTGCTGGTGAAATTGAACCTAGTATTGTTGAAGCAGCATTTCAACAGGCAACCTACCAACACCAAGAAATTGCTCGGATGTATCCTTTGCGGATGTTGTTCCGGGTGATGCAAACTTGGATTTATGGTAACGATCCATTGACGCTTTTACATATTGGCGATCGCCTCGCTGAATGTAAACAACGTTATGCTGAAAATCCTAACTATTTCAATGACTTAATTCGGGAAAAGTTACTCAACAACCCCCACCGTTTGACATTGGTATTAAAACCAGACCAAGAATGGCAATCTAATTATGACCAAGCAGTAGTGGAACAAGTCGAGCAGGTTCGTTCTCAACTAACCCCAGAACAATTAGAGCGCATCGCTACTGAAGCAGAAGAATTAGAAGCGGAGTCAGGAACACCCAATGCTCCCGAAGCAGTAGCTAAACTTCCCCAACTACAAGTAAGCGACTTACCGGAAAAACCAGAACATATTCCCACTGATGTCGAACAACTTGATGGTGAAGTAACACTATTACGAAATCATGTGTTGGCAAATGGGGTAAATTATTTACAACTAGATTTCAGTTTGCGGGGGTTGCCTGAAGATTTGTGGTTGTATGTATCTACTTATATAGATGCACTGCGCAAATTAGGTGCGGGAGAAATGAACTACGAACAAGTTGCTCATGGTATTGCTTCTTATACTGGCGGCATTAATTTTCAATGTCAGTTACGGACTTATGCTCAAGACGCCTATCGCCCTGTGTATGGACTTCGCGTCACCATGAAAACTCTGGATGACCAGATTGAACGATCATTAGAGTTGTTGCGGAACATGATTTTTGCAGTCAACCCCCGCGATACAGCTCGACTACGAGAGGTGATGACTCAATCTCATGCTCAATGTAGTTCCGATTTGATTTACAATGGTATCTACACAGCTATGTCGCGAGCTGCTGCTGGAATGACCAAGGAGGGGAGTATTAGTGAGATTGTTAATGGTTTGCCTCAATTAGAGTTGCTGAACAAAGTATGCGATCGTTTTGATGAGCATGGAGCAAATATGATGACCCAGATTGAAACTATCCGGGATTTTATTGCGAATCAACCTTTGACTGCTAGTTTTACAGGTTCCGATAGTGCTTATGAGGTAGTTAAGAAAACTCTCTCAGAGTGGGGTCTCCAACAACAGCAAAAAGAAGGAGACATTTTTGGTAGTCGCTTTGAACCAATTTACAATATACGGGAAGGTTTAGCAGGTCCGGTACAGGTGGCTTATTGCGTTCAGACTATGCCAGCACCTCACTTCAGTAATGAAAGGTCGCCACTTTTAAGATTAGGCGCTCATTTATTACGTTTGGGTTATCTATTCACAGAAATTCGTTTGAAGGGTAATGCTTACGGTGCCGGATGTAGTTACAGTGGTTTAGGAAAAACTGTTTCTCTGTATTCCTATCGTGACCCCCATGTTAGTCGAACTCTTGATGTTTTTGCTGGTTTAATAGATTATATCAAGGATGTAGATTGGACTCAGACTGATGTTGACCGTGCTATTATTGCTACAACTCAGGATGATTCTCCAGTGTTGCGTCCAGAGACAGCGACAGGTTTAGCTTTGGAACGTTATCTGACAGCAAAAAGTTCAGAAGTCAGGGAAGAACGTTATGAGCGATCGCTGAAAGCTACAGTAGCAGATGTGAAACAAACTTTGTTAGATGTGTTTACTGCGGGGATGGAACGTAATAATATTTGCGTCATGTCTTCTCGCGAGAAATTGGAAGAAGCAAACCGTCATCGCGAAGCAGATCCATTGAACATTTCTGATATTATGTAATTTAGGAATCGTAGGGGTTTGGTCTCCAAACCCCCAACAGTGCATTAGGGTGGGTTTATCTAAATCTTAGAGTAAGCATCAAAATTTCCACTAAAACCCGCCCCTACTATTGCACCATTTAAAGTGTGTCAGTCCAGTAGTGGACTGTTTCAGCTAAAACTGTGCAATAGGGAATCAGACTCTGTAGTGGCGGGTTTCACCATAGGGACGTTGCACAGGCAAAAATGCGTTTTCCGTTCCGGAATGCTCCGCTTTCCATGTCGCTCCGCGTTTTGCTGGCGCACAACTTTCCTGACGGAATGCTCCTAATTACGCACTTCGGCTGTCGCCGACATATAAAGCGGAGCTTTGCGTCAGCAAAACGTCCGTACAACGAGTTTTCACATTGAGTCAGATAAACCCGCCCCCAATGATATAACCGACCGTCTGGTGGGGTGGGTTTATCTAAATCTTAGAGTAAGCATCAAAATTCTAGCTAAAACCCGCCCCTACTATTGCACAATTTAAGGTGTGTCAGTCCAGTAGGGTGCGTTTCGGCTGTCGCCGACATGAAAAGCGGAAGCGTAACGCACCGAAATATTATACCATTTCTCAAAAACTTTTCTACATTTGATTGAAGTAGGGGAGTGGGGGTGGTATGGACGTTGCATGCAACGTCCGTACAAACAAGAATAATTAATGCTAAATTACTTCAAACTAACAATAAAGTAATTACCTTAGTTTAATTATTTATAGCAGGGAACACTTAACTGGGAACAGGGAACAGTGGGAAAAGTGTTTCCGTGGTCTTTGATTCATCATCAGTCTATGTCCTAATCGCCCTGGCTGTTGCTAT
>NZ_LGSU01000691.1 GCF_002260545.1 Hydrocoleum sp. CS-953
ATAATTACCTTTTTGCTGATTTGAGACAATTTAATCTTTGATTATCCTTATTTTTACTTCTCCCGTAAGGACGTTTCGCTTCGCAAACAAAAAGCGCGCCGAAAATAATAAAATATGTCAAATCCTTTAATATCCAAATCAAAAATCACTAGATTTTTATTGATATTACATCAAAATTTAATCAATCGAAGCTGGATATTTTGGTTGGGTTTAAGTATAGCAGTTGTATTAATTTATGGTATTGAATATCTAAAAGCAGCCTTTGAAACTAACTATATAATCCAAGATGACGCACGCCAACATATATTTTGGATGCGTCGTTTTTTAGATTCGGAATTATTTCCTGAAGACTTAATTGCTGACTATTTTCAGTCAGTAGCACCTTGGGGTTATAAAACTTTTTATTGGTTAATAACATCTCTAGGCATCGACCCAATTTTTTTAGGTAAATTATTACCAATATTTCTGGGATTAATTTCTACAATTTACTGCTTTGGAGTAAGTTTACAAATTTTGCCAATTCCCGCTGTTGGATTTTTTAGTTCATTGATTTTAAATCAAACTTTATGGATGGAAGATGACTTAGTTTCTGCCACCCCTAGAGCATTTTTCTATCCACTTTTTTTAGCCTTCTTATATTACTTACTCCGAGGTGTCTTATTTCCTGTTTTGGTAGCGATCGCTCTCCAAGCAGTTTTTTATCCCCACACAGTTTTACTATCACTAACCATCCTAACTATCCGACTATTCGACTACCATCAAAAGCGGTTAAAATTTACCTCAATTAAATTAAACTATTGGCTTTGGTTAGGAGGAATCATAACTGCTGCAATAATACTTTTACCATACAAATTAACTGCTACAGAATTCGGACCAATTATTACTACTACCGCAGCCAAAATACAACCTATTTTCAATTATGCTGATGGTAGATATGGCAGAGCATTCTTTTTTCATAATAATCCTTTAGTTTTTTGGCTGACAGGACCGAGGAGTGGTATCTTATTTTTAGGATTATTTTCACCAATAGCTATAGCTTCATTACTATTACCTTTTCTACTCAAAAAAGAAAAGTTTCCTCTAGCAAAACAAGTTTCTGAAAAAGTAGGAATATTAACTCAAATTTTCATAGCATCGGTTGGATTATTTTTCCTAGCTCATATCTTTTTATTTCAACTTCATTTTCCCAACAGATATATTTATCATAGTATGCGAGTGATGATGGCAATAGCTGCTGGTATTGCCTTAATAATTTGGTTGGATAATTATTTGAAGCAAATTATTTCTCAGCTAGAAAATGGTTTTAATTTCTCACATAAAATATTTCTCGGATGTACAACTCTATTATTAGTAACATTAAGTATTATTCCTTTTTCTCCAGACCTAACCATAGATAATCAATCCTATATTTTTCGGCCAATTTTTTCCAATTTGGGCGGGTAACTATCAAGAAACCAGTTACCCGATCGCCATATTTGAATGGATTGCTCATAATCCTACAGATGAACCAATTANAAGCAAATTATTTCTCAGCTAGAAAATGGTTTTAATTTCTCACATAAAATATTTCTCGGATGTACAACTCTATTATTAGTAACATTAAGTATTATTCCTTTTTCTCCAGACCTAACCATAGATAATCAATCCTATATTAAAGGCAAAGAAACAGAATTATATGAATATTTATTAGCACAACCTAAAGATACATTAATTGCCTCCATATCCAAAGAATCAAATAATATTCCTAGTTTTGCTCAACGTTCGACATTAGTAGCACAAGAATACAGCTTACCTTATCATACAGGATACTATAGTCAATTTAGTCAAAGAGCCATTGATTTAATTCAGGCTCAATATACTCCTAACCCAGAAGAAGTTAATAATTTTATTCAGAATTATGGGATTAATTTTTGGTTGCTCGATCTAACCGCTTATGATTCTAGATATGTAGCCGATAAAGAATTAATTCGTCAGTATAAATTAACAGATTCAATTGTTTATCAACTAGAGCAAAATTTTATCCCTGCTTTATCAACTACTATGGAAATTTGTACTGTATTAACCAGTAAACGTATAGCATTATTACCAACATCATGTATTAAAAATGAATTGATGAAATTGAGAAATAATAATCCTGAAAATCCTCAAAATATGTGATTGAAATTATCTTTGATTTTATGGGTTGAATACCCCACTATCACTCCTGGTTTCTAAAATTGCTTGAATTTTAAATCTCCATCGACTTTTTCCTTCTTCCTTATGTATTAAAAATGAGTTGATAAAATTGAGAAATAATAATCCTGAAAATCCTCAAAATATGTGATTGAAATTATCTTTGATTTTATGGGTTGAATACCCCATGATCACTCCTGGTTTCTAAAATTGCTTAGGGTTTAATACCATTTCTTAAAAATGTTGCTATGTTTAATTAGGTGGGGTAGGGATTTTGCATACAACCTCCGTATGGGAGTGTGGCAGGTGGTGGGAAGGGACGTTGCACCCAACGTCCGTACACATAAGAATAATTAACATTAACTGGCTAATAATTATCCAAGAATTCTTGGTTGCCTGTATTAATTAGTTAATAACTGAAGTTTTACCCAAGTACAGCATTTATTTTGATAATTGGTATAAGTACCCTATCAAGCAGTAGGGTTCATATAAGACCAAAACTCATAAACTATGGAAGCATTTAGATAAGTTTTTCAGACTATATAACTTTCAAAAAAATCTGTAACTGAGTTGTATTAAATCAAGCTATAGACTCATATACTTTCCTTCTTATTTCTACAAAAAATCCTTAACTGAACTGTATTTACCCATAAACTTCCTTCTTCTTACTTCTTACCGAATTATTAATTATTAATTATTAATTATTAAATAATTCAGGTTTAAAGCCTCCCCTTGGATAGGGGAAAAAAGTGCTAGGATATTTCCTCATCTTCAATCAAGAGCGGTTTTAACCAGAGGTAATTATCAATTATCAATTATCCATTATCCATTATCCATTAATGAATTATTCCTTCTTCCTTCCTAAAAAGGGTTATGCCAACGCTGGTTATATCCGCGATTATAAAAACTATTATTACGCCTGGAAAAAGGATTATTTGAAGGAGGTTGTGGTAAGCTTTGATTTACCTGATTAGAGTTTACTCCATAATAATATTGTTGTTGTTGATTTTGGGGATATCCTTGATTGTTGTAATAGTTAGGCACTCCCCAATTATTAACTCTATTTACCCTATTTTGATTATTGGCAAAACTACTAGATACTGCTGGTAATGGGGGAAGATTTAGATTAGTAGTTTGTCTTGGAGGAAAATAATTAGACCTTGGTAAATTGGTTGGATTATTTATTTGATTTCTTCCACCTGATAAATCTGTATAGTAAGGTTTTGGAGGAGTAACATTTATAGTTGAAAAAGGCACACTATAATTGCTTCTTTCCTGAGATTTAGGAATATTAGATGTTGGTCTATTCAAAATAGAAGAAGGTTTAATATCCCTTGGTTTGATTTGAGTTGGGTAGAGGTTAATATTATTTGTTTGAGACTGATAATTTGAGGGAGATTCAGATTTACCTTTGGAACCCAGGTACTCATCCATAGCATTCTGTAGGGTATTGACAGGTTTTTCTGTTTTTTCCTCCTGGTTTGTTTGGTCGAATAAATTCATACTGCGTAATAGGGGAGCAGTAGATAATTTGGTCTTTGGCAGTTGATTTGTAGAAGGCAAATTATTAGTTTGCGCTCTCTCGTAAATATTAATTTTCGGCAGAGGGTTAGCTAAATCTTCTTCAAGTTTTGTCAGATTTTTCTGCCTAGCAGATGTATTTTTGGTTTCTCTTTGAGACCTATCTAATAAATTTTTCTGAAAATTTGGTAGAAGATTAATTTGCAGTTGTTGAGCATTTTTTAACTCTTCCATTAAAACTGAAGAATTGCCAATATCGCTTATAATAGAAACTTCTTCAGGAGATAAATTTTCAGTGATAGTATTGCCGTCTGATACTAAATTATCATCATCTTCAATGGTTAACCATTCCGGATTAACTGATAATTCCCAAGCAAATAATAACACTAGAGAAGCTACACCAATCGGTCCCCAAACTAAAGGTTTTGTCAAATGACTAAATCTGGCTCGAAAATAGCGTATAGATTTAGGTAATCTTTTCTTATCAGACATTATGTTTTGTTCCTTACATTTATTATTTTTTAACTGTATTAGTCTGTTCTTCAGTTATAGTA
>NZ_LGSU01000692.1 GCF_002260545.1 Hydrocoleum sp. CS-953
AATAAGCCACCGACCAAAATTGCTTGTGTCCAAATACCAGCATTGGTACTATCTATCCCTACTACTTGTAATACTAAATAGAGGAGACCACCAGCACCAAAAATACCAATACTTATTACAATGGCATCAATTCGTCGCATTAACCTTCAATTTGTCGCTTTCTAGGGCGAAAGTTTAAAAATGGGGACAAAACCAACATACCAGGGAAGAATAAGAACATCAAGAAGTACATCAAAACTCGTTCAATAGAACTAGCAACATACCAACGGGTATTAAGATAAGCATAGACTATAGCTGGCATTACTAGGAGATAGGCTCCAGCTAGGGCAGCATAAATGATTAGGATAATTAGATTTGTGCCTAGTTCTAAGTTCGTTAATAGCTCTAAATTCATAAATCAAGATTGAGAAATTTCAATAGTTAATCGTATACTGTCTAATATATTATGGGCAGATTAATTGTTTTTCCAGTAAATCTCCAGATTATTCTATAATTTTCTCCTGGCAAGAGATTTTTTCAGATATTTAGCCTGAAGCCTATATTGGCCATACAATCAAGTTCTCAAGTTTGCGTTAGGGTAGCTCCTCTGCAAGAGGCAGCATTCCGAAGGACAGGAAAGGACAGGAAAGGACAGGAAAGGACAGGAAAGGACAGGAAAAACCAAATATCCGCTGTTACGATGGTAACTAAAAACTGATAACTGATAACTGAAATGACTCCTTTCCCCAAATGACTAGATTCTAGAGCCTTACAAAAAGATTAATCTGTTTACCGAGAATCCTTAATATTTTTTTTTCAAAATACTTGCCAAAATTTTAAACATTGTGCTTTAATAAAGGAATGAGCAAAAAAATATAATATATTACTCTTAAGGGGGTGTGGCGGAATGGTAGACGCTACGGACTTAAAATCCGTTGACCTTAACAGTCGTGTGGGTTCAAGTCCCACCACCCCCACTACTTAAAACCTTTTCTAGTCTTGCTTTTACAGTTTTACCGAATAATTAAGGTTTAAAGCCTCTCCTTTAAAGGAGAAACAATGAATTTATTTTCCTTTTATTCAATCCTCTTCCTTTTAGGGAGAGGTAATTATCAATTATCAATTATCAATTATCAATTATCAATTATCAATTATTGAACCATGACTTGGCTTTGAAGGGGTAATTTTTATTACAAGAGGGAAAAAAGGCTATTTGTGACATTTTTGCGACAAGAATTTTTAATAGGGGTGATTTGATATTGTGCGCTTGGCTTTTAACTTTCCAGAATTATCCCAAGGCTGTACAGTTTTTACACTAACTCCTAATCTTTCTGCAAATTAGTGATTGTTTTATATTCTAGACATTTTGTGTATATTTGTCTAGGGTAGTCTATATTTTTGCACTTTTTTTGAGCTACAGTATGGCTTTTGTCTGTGGTAGTAGAAGNGGGTGATTTGATATTGTGCGCTTGGCTTTTAACTTTCCAGAATTATCCCAAGGCTGTACAGTTTTTACACTAACTCCTAATCTTTCTGCAAATTAGTGATTGTTTTATATTCTAGACATTTTGTGTATATTTGTCTAGGGTAGTCTATATTTTTGCACTTTTTTTGAGCTACAGTATGGCTTTTGTCTGTGGTAGTAGAAGTTACATTTGTGGTTGAGCCAAGGTTATTGCTCTGACTACCCCTGTTTCAACTAGGAAATTCCTAAAAGCACAACTACTTAATTATCTTTTTCCTTCGACTCCACAAACCTAATCCTACTACAAAAAATAACCCACTAATTAAAGTAGGTTCAGGTGTCCCTACATAATCCTTAACCTTATCTACTAAGTTACAATCAATAGTAGATGTTTGAGAATTCTGAGATGTTTCACCTAAAAATTGTGATAAATTAGAACTTCCAGAAGAATTACTATTAGTAGTTAAACTATTATTATTGTCAGTATAATTTGTGACAAAAGCTCCTACAGGCAACTTGGAAGAAAATCCTACACTCATAATTGAGCTAACAACAACTACTTGTAAAAATTGATTAATTTTCATTTATAGATACTCCTAATAAAGTCAAAAGTCAAAAGTTAAAAGGCATTTCTAGGCAGGACTTATGCAAAATATTAAATAATAGACCACCTGTAGGGGCAAATGGCATTTGCCCATACTAAATACAGCGGTACTGCGTAAGTCTTGGTACGGGTTAACGGCCGTTAACCCCTACGATAATATGGTGATATTACCTAATTCCTGTATTGGTAAAAATTCCCAAATTAAATTCCCAACTAACCACAACGTATAACCCAAAATCAAAACCGTATAAATAATACTAAGAGGAGCATAAATAGCTAAAATAGCTTGGTCAGATGTTTTCTCAGGTGAAGGTTGACGGCGCAATAAATCAAAATAAAATTCAAGTGATCGCTTCCTTAAATTATTAATTCCTGTCATTGCTACTAACAGATGATAACCATCAAAAGCATTTAATGGATTAAGATTTAACACCACCGTTACTAGAGCAGCACTCATTAATAAATAACTATTTTGCTGCATCAAACTCTGGGGAGGAGATGCTAATAATAACCACACTGCCAACGCCCAAATAATTANGATGATAACCATCAAAAGCATTTAATGGATTAAGATTTAACACCACCGTTACTAGAGCAGCACTCATTAATAAATAACTATTTTGCTGCATCAAACTCTGGGGAGGAGATGCTAATAATAACCACACTGCCAACGCCCAAATAATTATTTGAACTATTACCCCCGCTGCTACAACTAAAACTCTTTGTTTCCGTTTTACTAAACAATATTGGTCTGAAGTATTCGTGTACATCCCAGGCATGAAACACATAAATAATAAACCAATTTCTGGCACAATACCGCCGAAATTTTTCAGAGTAAAAGCATGACCTAATTCATGCAAAAAAATCACCAACATTGAGGCAAAACCTAACTTTAATAAATTAGTTGGAGCTAAAGTCGAATCTCCCCAAACTTGTTGATGAGCAGAAACAATATCTGTGGCATAAACTAACCACAAAAAAATTGTTTGACCTAGGAAAAAACAGAGAAAAAAACCAAAGGCTTTAGTCCAAATCCAACGTAATTTATCTAGATGTTTTTCTAACCACTCGTCAGGTTTGAACAGAGGAATTTTGAAAAATAATATTTGTGCCAAAGAGAACTTTTTCGGCGGAGGTTCCGTACCCTCCAACATACCTGTTGCTGCTAATTTTTGCAATAATTGTTGAATGTCTTGGATAGTTAAATCGTATTTATTCGCAATGGCAGGGATTGGATTTTTTTCTAACAGACAAATGACATTTTTATCAATATTATCTACCTGTAGAAAAGTTGGATATTCAGGATNTTGTGCCAAAGAGAACTTTTTCGGCGGAGGTTCCGTACCCTCCAACATACCTGTTGCTGCTAATTTTTGCAATAATTGTTGAATGTCTTGGATAGTTAAATCGTATTTATTCGCAATGGCAGGGATTGGATTTTTTTCTAACAGACAAATGACATTTTTATCAATATTATCTACCTGTAGAAAAGTTGGATATTCAGGATTGCGTAATATCCAATAACCATCTGGATGTTGAATCCAATGCACCTCTGATTTTAGTTGCATAAATTTATAAAATACTTACTAATAAGAAGTTTTTTAGACTAGAAAACCGTGAATATACTGGTGTATTTGTGAACAATTAATTAGTCACTTTTATCCTAGATTTTAGAAGTTGTTCATAGACAGATTTAACGAAGTCAGAAGTCAGAAATCAGTAGGGGGCGAATGGCTATTCGCCCTTACTGATAGGGGAGCCGTCCGATTGGCGACTTATGTTTTTGTAACGGGTATTAGAGCAACGTTCCAAAAATATTTCGCCTTAAAAGACGGGATTTTAGACCCAATTATTTTGATAAAATTATTTTGTTTATTATGGCATAGTTTTTTGTCGTTTTTGTCGAAGATCGACAAAATATCAAATTTTTTTTATTGAGTTAAACCCGATTTCATCGGAATGCTTTGCGACCTTTGAATTTCAGCAATAATTTGTTCAAAAAAAATCAATAAAAGTTGTCGATCTTCGACAACTTTGTTGAAGATCGACAATTTTGTTTCTGAACTATGTTATGTTTATTTATTAAGTAATTAGTAACTTTATTTATTAGTTGGGCTTTGAAGTTATCAGCCCTCTTTGGGAATACTTTGCTAACTCTAAAGGTTATCAGTAAATCCTGGGATATAAATGTTTAATACCTTATTT
>NZ_LGSU01000693.1 GCF_002260545.1 Hydrocoleum sp. CS-953
CCATAGTAGAGCAAAAAAAATCCCGATAGTTTTGGCTGAAAAAAATTTAACTGAATTCTTTTAAGATTATTCAATAGTCAAAAAAATGACTTTATAAAATATAGGTAAATTTGCTATAGTAGATAGTTTTAACTTAAACTAGCAAATCCTTAATATCTAAACCTCCCTCGTCATGCTTGAGCAAAAACCCAAGTTGAAATTTTCCTTCGGAGGTATTAAAAACATTCTGGGTGATGGAAAACGCAAAAAAATTAGTTCAGGAAATTATCCTCACTTACTGAAAAATTATTACCATTAGCAGAGTAAATTTTGTTATGTCATTAGAAAATTCACAACCAAAAAACTTGGAGGTAAGTTCCAATAAAACCTCTATAAATGGAGCAAACGGTTACAGTAGTAGTTCCGTAGTCAAAACAGAAATAGTAAATACTACCTCACAACCTTTAGAGCAAGAGGAAAACAATAGCTCAGAAGTTCAACCAGAAAAAAATTTCCAAAAATCAACAGAAACTCAACCAAAAAAAGGCCAGAAAAATTATTGGGGATGGCAACTAATTTGGTGGAGCATTGCAGCTAGCTTTGGAATTACAGGTGGTGCAGCACTTATGTGGTTATTGGTTAACCCTCCCCAACCTAACTGTGAACAAATTTCTGCATTATCAGCAGATGGAAAGCGACTTTACTGTGCCAACAAAGCTGCTGAGTCACGAAACCTAGAAGAGTTGGAAAAAGCCTTAACTTTAGTAGAAAGTTGGCCAGAAGAACACCCCCTCTATCAACTAGGTCAACAAATGACAGGAGAATGGACAAAGTTAATTATCTCTGTGGCTAATCAAAAGATTAGAGAGGGTGATTTACAGGGCGCTCTAGATACAGTAGCTAAAATTCCCAAGGATAGTCCAGTTTACAGCAGAGTAGAAGAAGCAGTAGCAGATTGGAAGAAACAATGGGCAGAAGGTCAATCTTTCTATGATAAAGCTACAGAAGCTATAAAGGCTATGAGTTGGAATAAAGCTTCTAATTACTCTCTAGCTATGTCAAAGTTAGATAATGTTCACTGGCAAACTACTAAATATAGAGAATTATTAGAGCGCATTGTATTAGAAAAAAAAGCTTGGCAAATTCTTAAAGATGCTCGTTATTTGATATATAGAGAAACAGTAGATGAGTATGGAGAAGCGATCGCTTTAGCTAACAAAATAGACCCTAATCTCTACATTCGAGAAAAAGCTGATAAAGATATGCAAAAGTGGGGTCGTAGTTTAATCAAAATTGCTACCGAACGTATAGAAGCACAAGATTTAAAAGGGGCAATAAGAGCTATTGAATATATTCCTTCAGGACATAAACTGAAAAAAGAAGCTGAAGACTTAATATTACTAGGTCATGCTCAAGCAGCAACTTGGAATAAGCCTATGGGAGGGTCTCAAATTGCAAATATGGTAGCTTTGATGGAAGGAAAAGCAGCAGCAGATCAGATTACTTCTGATAGTCCATACTATCAACAAGCTCAAACTCAAATTAAGCAACTCCAACAACAATTAGACAATTTAACTCATATTCAGCTAGCCAACGCGATCGCCAGTGTTGGTCAACCAGCAACATTACAACTGGCCATAAACCAAGCGCAAATGGTTGGCCAGAAACAACCAAAGCGAATTCAGGCTCAAACCTTGATTGCTAAATGGCGCAAAGATATACTCAAAATAGAAGACCGACCTTATGTGGCTTTAGCTAAACAATTAGCTAAACAAGAGACAGTTGATAGCTATAATATGGCGATTAAACAAGCTAGTTATGTTGCTTTGGAGCGTCCACTGAGAATAGAAGCTCAAACCCTAATAGCTGAGTGGAATAAACGAGTACAAATTATTGAAGATTNCCTTGATTGCTAAATGGCGCAAAGATATACTCAAAATAGAAGACCGACCTTATGTGGCTTTAGCTAAACAATTAGCTAAACAAGAGACAGTTGATAGCTATAATATGGCGATTAAACAAGCTAGTTATGTTGCTTTGGAGCGTCCACTGAGAATAGAAGCTCAAACCCTAATAGCTGAGTGGAATAAACGAGTACAAATTATTGAAGATTCGCCATTATTAGCAGAAGCTAGAGCTTTAGCCAAAGAAGGAAAACTTGGCCAAGCTATTGATGTTGCATACCAGATAGAAAAAGGTCGTGCTTTGTATGACGAAGCTCAGGATGAAATTTATAAATGGAATACAGAGTTACAAATTGCCCAAGATCGGCCAATTCTTAACGAAGCCTATAGCCTGGCCAAACAAGGTAGTCTGACTGCTGCTATTAACACAGCTTATCAAATTGGCTATGGACGCGCTCTGTATTATGAAGCTCAAGATGCTATATCTCGTTGGTCGTCTGAACGAGATGCAATATGGGCAGCACAACAAGCTGAAGAAGCTAGGAGACAGCGTGAATACCAACAACGTATTAGAGAGCAACAAAGGTCTTATTCTCCAGCCCCCAGTCGCCAATATTATTCGCCAGCTCCACAGAGGTCTTATTCTCCAGCCCCNTATTCGCCAGCTCCACAGAGGTCTTATTCTCCAGCCCCCAGTCGCCAATATTATTCGCCAGCTCCACAGAGGTCTTATTCTCCAGCCCCAGCCCCAGCTCCAGCTCCAGCTCCAGCTCCAGCTCCAGCTTCCAGTTCAGATGCCTATTTACTTCAAGAATGATAAATCAGTTAATATTAAAGATTTAATTGAGACATTAAAGAAATTTGGAATTTAACTTTCATTGGTTATTATATTCTTAAAATATCTCAACCAAAAACCAATTTATGAATAGTGAATCAGCATTAAAATTGCTGCTCATTGATAATGACCCTATCTTTCGGATGGGGTTAAAATTTTCCTGTGAGCAGTTTCCTGACTTAGAAATAGTATTTGAGACAGAAGTAGGGGCAGAAGCCTTAAAAAATATTCAAAATTTGATCACAGAAGAGAATAATTTTTTGGTTATTTTAGACATAGAAACCAATAATTTGCTTCCTCAAACTACAGAGGAAATTACAATCTCTGGAATCGACTTTTGTCAACAACTTAAAACTTCGTACCCTGAGTTACCAATATTATTATTGACATCTCTACAAGATAGCTTATTATTGACATTAGTAAGAAAATTAGGTATCAATGGTTATTGTATAAAAGGAATCAGTATTTCTGAGTTAGTAATTATTATTAGACAAATAGCAAATGGTCAGTCTTATTGGAGAAATATTCCTGGGGTTGAAACTATACAAGAAAATTCTGAAAAACCAGCAAGTTTAGGTCTAAGATTTCCCACAAAAAATTTTTTCGATAATCTTTTTGATAATGTCTGTAACTCTGGAATAAAACAAATAGATTCTTCTCTGTCGGAAGTAACATATCAACTCAATGAGAGAGTAAAAAATTTAGATAGAAATAATTTCAACTCTCTACTCAATGTGGCAATAACTTCTGGGCAACGACGAGAATTACTAACAGCTAGATGGATACTTAGTCACTTGTCACCTAAGTCTGTTAATGCTCAGAAGCAGCAGCAAGCAACAGATGTAAATAGAGATGATTTTGTCGATTCAAATTTGAAAAATTTTACAGAATTACCAACAAAAAAAATTCTTAATTCCGTCAACAATAATGAGCAAATTTTCCTGAGAATAAATTCTGAATTTGTTTCTCCCACCACTGAAGCAATGAATTTACAAACAGCATTATTTGAATCAACAATAGCAAAATTAAATTCTAATTTAATTAACCTCAGTGAATTACCAATGGAAATTGATATATTGCGAGGTTCTAAGAAGCAAGAACTAATTTATATAGCTTTATGTAAATTTGAAGATATTCTTGATGAACTGCGTAATGCTTCTATTCTAATAGAAGAAATTCCCAAACAAAGATATGAGATTGTACATAATTTATGGGAATTTACGAGTAAATTTTTTATTGGTGAATACTATCAACTTGAAATTAGTAATGGCATAGGAATTATCAATTCTTTTGCCGAACAAATTAAAGTCGAAGTAATGCCAGTTTTATTAAATGATGCTGATAATGTGCATAAATTTATTCTTGATAAAATTCCTTTGGTTGAAGAGTTAATATCCTACTTATTATTTCAAGTTCCTTTAGTAATTGATAATGTATCTTTTGGAGTAGGTACTCCTGAAGCCATGGAACGCTCTGAAGCCTTACTTCAAAATTTATTAATTTCAATTGCTAATGCTGTGATTCAACCTTTATTAAA
>NZ_LGSU01000694.1 GCF_002260545.1 Hydrocoleum sp. CS-953
GTACCATTGGTCCGTGACCAGAACCATAGAATTTCACAGTCAACTCAGAAATTTTTTCGAGAGTAGAAAGCACTTGTTTTGCCTGAGCTGCATGGATACAATCATAATAAAAGCGTCTATCCTCGCTATAGACACTCCATCCTTCGTCAGCAACTTGGTCTCCGCAGACATGAGCGCCGAAAAATTTATCAGTAAACAAAATTTGAGTTTGCGGGTCATAAGTCATTAAGCCGTCTGGCCATTTAGGAGTGGGAGTGGTGATAAACCGTAATTGATGGCCACCACCCAAATCAAGGGTATCTTCTCCTTTAACTACCTTAATTTTCAACTCTTGGTCTTTGAAATATTCTTTGAGAGTTAAAGCTGCGGGGTTTGAGCAGACAAAGGTAACTTGAGGAGCTACAGCTAACAATGCTTGAAGAGTCGCTCCACGATTAGCATTAAAGTGACCCAGAATCAGATAGTCAAGGCGATGCCAATCTAAGCGTAGTTGCAATGATTCTAAATAATTTTGAGTGAATGATTCCCCAGGGGGGTCGATAACTGCAGTTTTTTCTGCTTGAATGAGATAAGAGTTGGCAGTGGTTCCTTTTTGGAGGGAATATTCGACCTCAAATTTTAGTCTATCCCAAGTGCGAGACCTTAGAACTTTTGTGTCTTCAGCAATTATGACAACTTGAACATCTTTTTTTTTGGTGGTTTGTAGCATAGTTTAGTTGTTTAATTTATACAAATATAATCAGGACCTATGCAGACGAACCCAGAAACCCGGTTTCTTGTAGATGTTTATTGTCAAAAATAATAGTTTACCATAGAAACCGGGTTTCTTTGCCTAAGTCCAAATAATGTTATATTTTATCATTTTTTGGCGATCGCTTTCTTCAAGTCAAAAGTCAAAAGGCAAAAGGCAAAAGTAATCTTTGAGTGAGTTCATTACCATACAAAGGTTTTCAAGTCAATGAGCCACATTTAGAGTGTTGTTTGATTCTGAATTTCTTCTAAAATATTAGATATTTCTGCTTCTGAGTTAATATGTTTGGCTAAAATTTCTGCTGTTGCTTCTAGTAAGCGATTAGAAAAAGATTTGGCTAAATCTTCTCTTAACCCTTGTCCAATATATAATTTCAGTAATGCTTCACAAGACATATCTCGACTAGCAGCTACTTTTTTGAGAGATGGTAAGGTATCTGCTGGAATATTCAAGGAAACTTTCTCTTGAATGCGGGGGTGCAGTTTAATGGTAAATTCTTTTTCAGGGTCGTTCATAGACTCTCCTTTCATTTCGAGTGGCTTTACAGGCGGAAATTATCCGGTTTTGCCTTCCTCTGAGGATAAAGAATATGAGATTTTTAAGAAGCTTGTTATTAACTTTCTTACTTTTGTTGTTGTTGTTTAATTTCTGCTAAAATTTCAGGTAATATCTCAAAATCACTTTCAGATAATTTACGTCCTGGTTTAGATTTCAGACGGTCGGCTAACGCATAAAATGCCTCAGTATCATCTTGATGAGTCAATACATAAGCCCGTAATTCTGATTCATTCATGGTTTGAAAATTAGGATGATTCATAAAATTGTTACCTCACCATTTTTGTCAATTAAAACTTGGATATCTTCACCTGCAAGAATGAAAATATCATTACTTCTTTCATCTAACCTAATATCATGTCCGGTAGCATCGGTATTGTATAGAAAAGGTAGGCAACAGGCAACAGGCAACAGGCAACAGGCAACAGGCAACAAACAGGAACGCAGTTGAGCAAGAAAAAAACTTAAATTTCCTGTCAATATCCACGCTAACTTTTACACAAACGATACCAACGGACATGATCTAACTAGAGAAATTGGTAAATACATCTGTGTAATTCTTTGACACATAATAAAACAATTAACTGCTTGTTTCTCTGTGGGCATTTTCACACCTGATATCTCTATATATTGTCATTGCTACTGGAATAGAGTGGAAGAAAGCAAGCTCACGGTTGATGGAAGGTTCCTTCCTAATTATAGGCACAATGACTTTTCAGATAAGTACACAACTAGCGGGCAAGATGCCCGCACTACAATTCTAAATTAATAATGATTACCTACTCTTCTATGATGCACTGCAGGCAAAATATCTGAGTCACTAACTCGCCCATTATCAACTGTTGCATAAATAAGCCAATGGTCGCTTGCTTCCATCCGACTTGCTACTTCACACTCTAAATAAGCTAGAGCATCACTTAAAATTGGACTACCATTTTTAGCAGTTTGAGTATTGACTCCAGCAAAACGGTCTGCACCAGGTGGGAAGCGCTTCAGAAAATGTCGCATTAGACGTTGATAGTTATCTTCCCGCAATACGTTTAAGACAAAGCGATCGCCTACTTGCATTAGCGCCTCAATAGCTCGGTCTTTTGCTACTGCGATAGAAACTCCCAAAGGTTGGAAACTAGCTTGCACTACCCAAGAAGCTAACATAGCACTACTAACTTCGCCTTTAGTAGCAGTAATAATATACAAACCTCCACTCAGACGACCTAAAGCTTTATCCAGATCGTCGTCAAGAGATTTCATTTGCTTGATAGTTTCCTTGAGAGTCAAAAGTTGCCCAGCATCTGTTCCTGCTTCTTCACATAATTTGTAAGTTAATTCTGAAGGTGTTTCTTTGATTAAAATATTGGGGAATGCTTGCTTGAGTCCTAACTCTTGAAACTGGTTAGCAAGAGGATAAATAGATAAGTCATCCCCACCACCTGATTCAAACAAACCAAATGCTTGCTTTTTATTCGCTGCTGCTAAAATAGTGCTGATGGCTGTTTCTGCACTGCTAGCTGCGACTCCTGTTGTTGGTGGCGCTCCAATCACAATTCCTTTGGCCATTTCTACCAATTCCCTTACTTCTTGGGGGTCAGCAGCTTTTAAGTCCATCATTTCTACTGCTACCCCTGTTTTAGTTATCCCATGGGCAATGGCTTGGGAAAGGCGATCGCTATAACCATAATCAGAGGTATAAAATACTGCGACTGTTGTCTCTGCTTTGCTTTTTGCTTTACTCCACTCTTCATAACGGTTTGTTAGTTCTACTAAGTTATGACGCAAGAGTGGACCATGACCTGTAGCAATGGTATTGATGTCTCCCAGTGCTTTCATTTTTTTCATGGCATTTAAGACTGAACGAGCATTGGGAGCCATGAGACATTCATAATAAAACTTATAATCTGCTTCTATATCACTGAGCTTTTCATCATAAGTTTTGTCTGAACAATAGTGCATCCCAAAAGCATCACAAGTAAATAGGGTTTGGGTTTGGCGATCGTAGCTAAATATTGTATCAGGCCAATGCAAATTTGGAGCCGAAACGAATTCTAAAACGTGACCATTACCTAAATCTAATTGGTCGCCATTTTTGACAATTTGCTTATTAAATGGTATGTGAGTTAGATTTTCTAAAAATTGAATTGCTACTTTTGCCCCAACTACTGTAACTTCTGGAGCCAGTTCAATAATATCTTTGACTAAACCACTATGATCTGGTTCCGTATGACTAATAATTAGGTAATCTATTTCGGTAGGTTTGATCAAACCCCATAGAGTATCTAGGTACAATTGGCGAAACTTTGCATGGGATGTATCTACCAGGGCATTTTTTTCCCCTCGAATGATAAAGGAGTTATATGTGGTACCATTCTGTAGACCAAATTCTATATCAAAGCGGTCGCGGTCCCAATCAAGGGAACGAATGGCCATTGTATCAGAAGCAATTTGATTTGTCTCTATTGTGAGTCTATTTTTTACTTGATCTGTTATTGCTACCATCAGACACCTCTCTAAAAATGATTATTTTTATTTGCTTTTTAACTCCCCCGGCGGGAAGTCCCGCGCTCTGCCGTTTTGCTGGCGCACAACTTCCTTAAGGGCTGTCGCCGACATTAAAGGCGGAGCCTAGCGGCAGGTATAAGGGGAGCGTCGTATGGGAACGCCAGGCGTTATGTGTGTTGTTCGTCGGGGATTTTCTCTTGAAATCATAGGTTTATAGTTATTCTACTATAGCTATTGACAATTACAAATACAGTCACTATTATAGAGTATAATTGTTATCAACACAGGGGGAGGACATCACCTCTGTCAAAACAGCGGTCAGGGTTTCCCAGACTGAAGAATCCCGCTTTGTCGCATCGCGCGCAACCTCGGGAGTATGTCAATATCTTTACACAATTTAATTATAGAACCCATTTGGTATCTATTTAAAAGTAGAGGGGGAGATGGGGAGGTGGGGAG
>NZ_LGSU01000695.1 GCF_002260545.1 Hydrocoleum sp. CS-953
ATATAAAGCTTACCAAGAAATTACTAAAAATGAAGATATAGTGGAGGTTTATAAGAGAGAGCAAAAAAAACAGATAGAACAAAATAATTTAACAAAAAAACTAGCAAAAATAATAAAATTGGTCAGGCACCAATAATATATAGAATTGTGATTTTATTATTTTTGTTTTTTGTGGGAATGCCTGTGATTTTAGAAATTTTTCCAATTATTTTTGATAGTCCAGTTAGGATTATATGTAAGGTCAAAGATAAGTGTTGAAGCTGGAGATAGTTTTCATATAAATATGTCTTTTAATAAAAGGAAAAAACACAATATTTTTTGAATCAGTTAAACTAAAAATTAGTCGATCTTTAGTTCACAAAGGAAATCTAAATTATGTCAGATTACAACATCAATTTCATAAATCAAGGAAATGCTTCTAATACCGGAAAACAATCTGCTATTGGCAAACAAAAAAAACTACTACTCTGAACAGCAGAAGACAATGGCTGAAGTTGCCAAGGAAATTCAAGATTTACTAAACCAACTTCAAGATACTTATCCGACTAAGACTCTAAGTGAGCGAGAAGTAGGGAAGAAGTTTGCGGAAATGATCGACCAAAAACCTAGTTTGAAGAAGAGAATTATCAGTGCGGTTAAGTCTACTAGCTTAACCGCTCTACAGGAAGCTGTAGATAATCCTGCATTTAATATTGCATCTGCTTTTTTACAAGGTTTCTCTAACCCATAGAAGTTACTACTTTTCTGCAATTTATTTGCAGGATAATCTTTGTAAGGTACGTCATTTTGCCAAAACCAGGACAATTACCATTGAGTCAGTTAGTTATCGAAAACAAATTCTCAAAGGAAATTAACCATAGTTCCGCTAATATAAACTAAATTCCTCCACCCCATACTAAAAACCATAAGTGCCAGTGTGGGGCATATAGTTCATAAAAATATAGCCAAATATGACATATTCTTACTTTGCAGGTGTTACCCTAACTGGGTATTAGCGAAGCTCCTCCGCAGGAGGCACTACAACACCACGCCAGTTGCTTCAAGTCGGGGGACCCGCCCAACGCACTGGCTCCTCTATCCCATGGTCAAAGACAAAAGGGAGCTGCTTTTTTCATTATGTTCAGAGCGCCATTCACATCAGCATTGATTAATCCTTTGCTGGCAGTACGATACAAACCTCTTTTTACTCTTTTTCCGGAAAAAGTGACCTGATTTTTCTTACCTTTTTTATAAACTGGAATCAAATCATTATCTATAAAACTTGCTTTTGACGTATAAGATTCTTCAGTAATAATTACTTTTATCCCTACCATCTCAGCTTTATAAGATAACATTTCAATTAACTTATTATAGGGGACACAGACAAAATTTTGATTGTTTCTTTTCCCTAAGTTGATATTCTGCTTCCAGCCTTCATTGTGGCCAATTATCAAAGTTCCTATTTTCTCATTAATCAGGGTATCAATAATCAAACGAGATGCTTTATGGAGATAATCATTGATTTTAAATTCTCTTTTATTAGAAAGCTTTTTTAGTCTGAAGCTTGACTGATTTTCCCGGAGTTGAGATTGCAGGAAGCTGCTAACTTTATTATAGTATTGATTGATAGATTTTAACGGTCTGCCATTTATCACTCTTGGGTTTTATTCCGGCTTGATTAAAAGTTAATGTAGCTAGATTGTTTAATCCTATATCAATACTGGCACAACGATTTTTTTCTAGCTCGTATTGTTTTTCCGTCGCTTCATAAATCACCTCTATTAGATAATGGTTCAGTCTAGGGACGAGACGAACTTGTTTAATTTGTGAAGTAGGTACTAAGGTTTTTAGATTAATTCCAGTTTTACTCGGATTAATAATTCCTTGTTTAAGTTGCCTCTTGCTGATGGCTTGTGTTGTATAAACTACAATATTTCTTCCTGTAATTTTATTTTTATATCCAGGAAGACAAGGACGAGATTTAAACTTTGATGGATTCTCTTTATAAACTTCGTTCGCTGCTAAAAAACTTTTCCAGTTTCTCTCTAAAATCATCAAGATTTGTTGAGAGACTTTAGCTGGCATTGCTTGATAGTATCCTTGAGATTGAAGTGTTTTTTGAAGCTGATAATAGGATAGATTTTTCTTTTCAAAGATAAAAGACTGACGAACTAAATAATTAGCATAGTTATAGAGATTTTTAGACAAGAAACACAGTCGGTCAATTTCAGTATAAAACCGATGATTTTTTTGAATAATATGTCTCTCAACTAATCTCATAAATCAAGGGATTAAAACTACTCAAGGCTCCAATCATTTATTAATCTTTATGATTGTGATTGAGCTTTTAATTCTCAGCCAACTCCATTATACCATTAAACATAAGGTCGAGAGTTATTAAATTTTGTCAAATATTTAGTAGCTGCTTAGTACAAATCAACGAAGATATTTAACATTGTTTGACTATATACGACTATGGAACATTTACTATAGTTTTAATGTAGCCTCTAAAAATATACAACATGATTAACACTAACTTTCTCGCCGATACTGACCCCTTAGTAGCCGAACTAATTCAAAAAGAATACGGACGGCAACAAGACCACCTAGAACTAATTGCCAGTGAAAATTTTACCTCACCTGCAGTAATGGCTGCCCAAGGTTCCGTACTAACCAACAAATATGCCGAAGGTCTCCCTGGTAAACGTTACTACGGTGGCTGTGAATTTATAGACAAAATCGAACAAATAGCCATAGACCGTGCCAAAGAATTATTTGGAGCTGCCCACGCCAATGTACAACCCCATGCTGGAGCGCAGGCCAACCTTGCAGTATTCCTCACATTATTACAACCAGGGGATACCATCATGGGAATGGACTTATCCCACGGTGGACATTTGACCCACGGTTCGCCAGTCAACATTTCTGGTAAATGGTTCAAAGTTCATCATTATGGTGTAAGTCAGGAAACAGAAGCTATAGACTATGACCAAGTTCTCCAACTGGCAAAAGAACATAAACCCAAATTGCTGATTTGTGGTTATTCTGCCTATTCTCAAATAATTGATTTTGAGAAATTCCGGGCGATCGCCGATGAAGTAGGAGCTTATTTATTAGCGGATATTGCTCATATTGCTGGTTTAGTAGCAACAGGTCATCATCCTAACCCAGTCCCCCACTGTGATGTAGTAACAACTACCACCCACAAAACTTTAAGGGGGCCACGAGGCGGTTTAATCCTGACCCGCGACCCAGAATTAGGGAAAAAATTAGACAAAGCAGTATTTCCCGGAACTCAAGGTGGTCCTTTAGAACACGTTATTGCAGCCAAAGCAGTTGCATTTGGAGAAGCGTTAAAGCCAGAATTTAAGACTTATTCCGGCCAAGTTATAGAAAATGCTGCTGCCTTAGCAACCCAACTGCAAAAACGCGGATTAAAAATAGTCTCCGGTGGTACGGAAAATCACGTTATGTTAGTGGATTTAAGGTCAGTAAGTATGACAGGTAAAAAAGCAGATAAGTTGATGAGTGGGGTAAATATTACTGCTAATAAAAATACTGTACCTTTTGACCCAGAGTCTCCTTTTGTTACCAGTGGTCTCCGACTGGGTTCTCCAGCAATGACAAGTCGAGGGATGAAAGCTGCTGAATTTACAGAAATAGGCGATATTATTGCGGAAAGATTACTAAGTCCAGAAGATGAAGGAGTAGCTCAAAAGTGTCGAGACAGGGTAGCATCATTATGCAATGGTTTTCCTCTCTATCCTCATCTGATGGCTAAAGTTCCTAGTCTAGTCTAAAGAAGTTTGGATTTTCGGTAAATCCTAATTGGGGATTAATTCTAGATCGAAAACTAGATAATACATATTAGCTAATTTAAAGGCTAAATTTCACCCCAAGGTTGTATATTTAATTAGGAATTAGTAGAGACATTATATAGAACGTCTCTACTAAAAAGTCAAATATTAAATATAGGGTAGCACTATAGTTTTAAGGCGTTGCTGAAACACGGTATGAAATTCCTAAATTATTTAAGGATAAATCAGAGCTATTCCAACTCTTTAAATTACTCAAAAAGATTCTTTCTAGCTCCTAACTCCTAAAATCATACTTTTATTCAGCAACGCCAGTTTTCAATAATTACGTTTTAGTGTAACTGCCCAACTATTACAAAAAAAATATTTTAATTTTCTACAATCATAACCTATTTATATTATAGTTAGTCGCAAAATATTCTGATGATACTAAACCAAATTAATAATTTATTATTAACTCTTAACCC
>NZ_LGSU01000696.1 GCF_002260545.1 Hydrocoleum sp. CS-953
AAATTTTTTAGCCTTTGAGACTAAAAAGTTAGCACGAAAGGCAGACACTTCCCAAAAAGATACAGGTACAATTATTTCTCCTACTTCCCCACACTTCCCACACTTCCTTGACGCACTACCAGATATTTTAACTCTCCTAATTATTTGTAAAATTCTTTTTTCAAAATGGTATTACTAGATAATAAAGTTCCTCAAAAAATATACTTCTACATAATGAGTGGATAAATTTTGACTTTCTGATTGACCAAGAAATAAGGTCTCAAGCTTCCCTATTACTGGAGGTACTGATAATTAGGGTTTGCTGAATAAGTATGAGTGATAAGGGTAGGAGTCAGAACCCACCCCTAACCCCTCCGGTGGAGGGGGAGTCAGCAGGTAAGGATTTAGGTATCTCAAACCCAGTTATAGAGAGACTTCTGAAAACGACTGACTCAGCCATTTAATAACCTTATTCTCAATAATCAGGAAAATAAAGGCTTATAGCAATCTCTAATTGAGAATAGGACTTTGGAGCAAAATGCGGTCAATACTTATCCATCAAGATTTATAGGCTTTTCCATAGAACCTGAATCCTTACGTCAGGAGTCAGGAGGAATGGGAGCTATAGAGGAAGTAGTCGCAAGAATGGTTTGTTAATTTTTCTTTCCTAGTCAGCCTTATAATGCTAACTTTTTGAACCTTTTGGACTAACATCTTGCACTTTTTCAAGACCATTAAAGGCTAAAATCTTTATCTGTCAATGCTTTTAAATTTAATCAGCAGAGCAATAATTAATAATTGAAATAACCCAAGTCCATTTTCATAAGATGTTAATTTTTCTGTAGTTATTGTTACAAAAGAACAGGGGACGTGCCAGATTAGTTATTAGAAAAACATCATGTGGAGAACAAAAAAATGAATACTGATGAACAAGCCCGGGAACTAATGGTAAAAAATAGACACCATGAAGAACATATACAAGAATCTATGCTAAATCGTTCCTCAGAAGAAGTGGAACAAACAGCAAACCACATAGAGGAAGAAAAAGCCAGAGAATTAATGGCTCAAGAACGGCAAAATGAAGAACATCTACAAGAATCTATGCTAAATCGTTCCTCAGAAGAAGTAGGTCTTTCTAAATAATCAAGTTACATTTTAGGATAGAATATAAAATATTGGGTACAATCGCAATATTACTAAAACAATGTGAGCGTACCCTTTATCTATATAAGTATCTAGCTTATTTGACATACTCCCGACGTTGCGTAAGCGCAACATAACGATAACGATGACGAACCCGGGATTCTTCAGTCAGCAAAAACTGACTGCTGTTTTAACAGAGGTGATGTCCTCCCCCTGTGATGAAGGTTAGAATAACAAAATCCTCCTAGCATGTCTTGCGGCTGATGAACCTTTAGCTTGTGGAGGTATCCGAATCTTTGCCCTGGCTTTCCCATACGACGCTCCCCCACCGGAGAGCGCGGGAATTCCCGCCAGGGAAGTTAAACAAAATTACTTAAGGAGTTGTGAGAGAATACCCAAAACAAACACCCCACAGTGGCTATCACTGGGATGGTAGCGATCGCCGTTTCTTTGAAGGTTGGTATTATCGAGTCACCCTACCAGAAAAGAAACAAACTTTCGCCTTCATGTACTCTATAGAAGATCCTATCGGTGGTCAACCTTATAGTGGTGGTGGCGCTCAAATTCTTGGCCCAAATGACGAATATCTCTGTCGGACTTTCCCAGATGTGAAAAAATTTTGGGCAACCCCGGAGGTTCTAGAATTAGGTCATTGGGGAGAAACAAATTTACAAGGTCCAGTTGGCTATTTAGATCCACAAGTATTTCAGGATAAAATTCAACAAGGATATCAAGCTACAGCAACTTGGCATCAAGGAATTCTCTTCGATCCAGGAAATAATAATTATTGTCGTTGGCAATATCAGACAGAACCTATTTATGGTTGGGGAAACCCAGATGTACAACAACAGTCAACTGCTGGTTGGCTATCATTTTTACCAATTTTTGAGCCTGGATGGCAAATATTAATGGCTCATGGTCTTGCCACTGGTTGGATAGAATGGAATGGCAATACTTATAAATTTACTAATGCACCAGCATATNGGGAAACCCAGATGTACAACAACAGTCAACTGCTGGTTGGCTATCATTTTTACCAATTTTTGAGCCTGGATGGCAAATATTAATGGCTCATGGTCTTGCCACTGGTTGGATAGAATGGAATGGCAATACTTATAAATTTACTAATGCACCAGCATATAGCGAGAAAAATTGGGGTGGTGCTTTTCCGAAAAAGTGGTTTTGGCTTAACTGCAATAGTTTCTATGATGAACCAGATTTAGCTTTAACTGCTGGGGGTGGTAAGCGAGGAGTATTGTGGTGGATGGAAGAAGTGGCAATGGTGGGTATTCATTACCAAGGCAAATTTTATGAGTTTGTACCGTGGAACTCTGAAGTATATTGGCAAATTCAGCCTTGGGGAGAATGGAAAATGCAGGCAAAAAATGATTTANGAGTATTGTGGTGGATGGAAGAAGTGGCAATGGTGGGTATTCATTACCAAGGCAAATTTTATGAGTTTGTACCGTGGAACTCTGAAGTATATTGGCAAATTCAGCCTTGGGGAGAATGGAAAATGCAGGCAAAAAATGATTTATTTGAGGTAGAGTTGACTGGGACTACAAATTGTTCTGGTACACCTCTACGGGCACCATCAGAACAGGGATTAATATTTTTGTGTCGGGATACTATGCGGGGTAATTTAACTTTGAAGTTAAGAGAAGTTAGGGATGGTTATTCAAAGTTGATTTTGGAAGCGCGTAGCGATCTATGTGGTTTAGAAATTGGTGGAGAGTCTTGGGAGCAACCTTGGGTGAAATGATAATGGATAATGGATAATGGATAATTGATTTTGAGCAATTTTATGTCTGGGAAAAGTACCAGCTTTTTGGTTGATAAAGTTGAAAAAGTTAGCATTTATAGGATAACTTCACTCTTGCGATTCTTTCGACCACCTTCTTACGAACTCCCATTTCTCTTGACTCTTACGGCATATTTCGGGGAAATGAGGTACAAAGTAAATGGTGAAAATATTGCAGCGCTGGCATCTTGCCCGCGATGGGTGTACCTCATAACGCGCGGAAACTGCTGTAACTACTACCTACTCCCTACCTCAACAAAAAGACTTCCATAAGCAAACCCTAAGTAGAGCAATTGGGATGTATTACTTATGGCTACTGACATTTTCTGTTTCCAATTCTTGCAATTCTTGAGTCAAGGGAAAGACTTAATATTTCTCTAAGTTGAGTAGAAATTATACCCTTGACATTCCTGCTAGTTCGGCTGCTTTGCTAGAGGATAAACAAGCCATTTCATAGAGTTAACTACTGCTAATATCCGTAACTCTTCTACATCCGTAACTCTTCTACAAATGTTGTTGTATCTGCGTTGGTTGCTTCCAGGACTGATGCAGTTATTTCCATTGATAAGTAGGTGGACAAAGTTATTTATATATAATATTTTTTGTTAATCCTTCGATGGCTCTGTGACAGAGAAATCAAAAATGCACAATTAATTCTGTCCAGGTACTTATTTGGATAGGTTTCATGGGGGGGAAGATTTTTTTGAGTGCTAATAATGGTTTAATGCTAATTTATTTTTGACAAAAAAAGCATTGCTCTTTAGAAGTCAGAAGCAATTTCTGACTGAGTTTGAGAATTTAGAAATCTCAGCACCCATTATGAGGCCAGAGTTTGATTATGTAATCGTCACAATCGCTCAAGTTCGATGTCCAGAAATACGAAACCCATTATGAGGTCTGGTGGTCACCACCGCTGGAGGTGCAGAAAAACGAATATTAAATCTTAAGCTTAAGTTGGTTTTTATAGAGGCCCTAAGCGTATCTCCATAAAATAGGTCCTGGTGGAGAATTAATTGATAAAAAATGGGTAATAATTGATTTGATGATTGGATGAGTGGGAGATATCTAATGCACCCCATCTCCCCATCTCTCCACACTCCCCTACTCCCCTACTCTCAATCTCTAATTTTAAAGTTCTATAACGTTATAGTTTTTGGAACCCATATAGAAGCCATTGGGTATCTTTGCAAAGCTGAGAGTTTTGGCTCTTGAGTCAGGAGTCAAGAGATTGAGAAATAAAATAGGGAAAAAGGTAGAAAAATACCCCCATCTCCCCATACTCCCCATCTATAATTCGCGTATAGAACCCCTTCAGGGGTTCTATATAGTATAGTGTATCTG
>NZ_LGSU01000697.1 GCF_002260545.1 Hydrocoleum sp. CS-953
TGACTCCTGACTCCTCCATCGTTATTTATAACTATTCAACCGGACATGATATAATATCCTGATTATTCAATTAAAATATATTCTCGAAATTCAGGAATTGAGCGATAAAAATCAAACTTTTATCCTCGATCATAATTGTTAGTAGACTTAGACAAAAATTCAACAATTATTGATGTATTAGTAACAGCAGTTTTCCCGATCCAGCATATATTAGTTTTCCTTGAATTACCATCAAGTCTGGATAGACATACCGATTTTTTCAGGGTATCCAGAGACGCACATCAGCAAAAAATACTTGATAGGATTCTTCTTTAATTCTCAAAGGAAATCTTTGATAAAATTTCCAGCAATAATATTATGGTTGCTTGTGCCACCAGTCATTCGTAGTTATTTCTCCATTATGANATCCAGCATATATTAGTTTTCCTTGAATTACCATCAAGTCTGGATAGACATACCGATTTTTTCAGGGTATCCAGAGACGCACATCAGCAAAAAATACTTGATAGGATTCTTCTTTAATTCTCAAAGGAAATCTTTGATAAAATTTCCAGCAATAATATTATGGTTGCTTGTGCCACCAGTCATTCGTAGTTATTTCTCCATTATGATATTCACTTTTGTACTCTGAAGTTTCTTCTAAAGCCAGATATTCTTCAGTAGTATAATAGCGTTTTTCAGTTTGAACTTGCATGAAAGTTGCCTCTCTTATTTTTTATTGAATTTTGGTTAAGATGTCAATAATTATTTTATTATAGCGAAAAATACGAAAATAATTTGCTTCTATTTTTTTCCCTAGTGCAATATATTTTAAAGTATTGAATAGATAAATGCTAATTCCCTGGAGTTTTCCTGTAAAATAGAAATAATCAAAATTTGAAACCATAGAAATGACATCAGAAAAAGAATCCCTAAATCAACCGATCGCAACTAACTCGACAACTCCCTGGTGGTTAAAAATATGGCAGGAACAAAAAGAAAATATTAAAGTTTTGGCGATCGCTCTATCCTTATCTTTATTCGTCAGAATATTAATTGCAGNAATCCCTAAATCAACCGATCGCAACTAACTCGACAACTCCCTGGTGGTTAAAAATATGGCAGGAACAAAAAGAAAATATTAAAGTTTTGGCGATCGCTCTATCCTTATCTTTATTCGTCAGAATATTAATTGCAGAACCGAGATATATACCATCAGATTCAATGCTCCCAACCTTAGAAGTGGGCGATCGTCTAGTCATAGAAAAAGTATCTTACAATTTTCATCCACCCGGAACAGGTGATATAATCGTCTTTGAACCACCCCAACAATTACAACGTTACGGTTATGCCAAAAATCAAGCTTTTATTAAAAGAATTATAGGTCTGCCAGGAGATACCATTAGAATTGAGGACGGTATAGTATATATTAACGACCAACCCCTTGCTGAAAATTATATTGCCGAACCTCCTGAATATTCTTTGCAAAATTCATTCCAAGTTCCTGAAGATAAATATTTTGTGATGGGAGATAATCGTAACAATAGTAATGACTCTCACGTTTGGGGTTTTTTGCCTAGAAAAAATATTATAGGTAGGGCAATATTTCGCTTTTGGCCTTATCAAAGATTAGGATCAGTTAATTAATTTATAATGGATAATTACCTCAAGGAAAACCGCAATGGAATTGAATATAAGAAAATCTCCTAGCACTTTTTTTCTCCTTGACTGGAGTTGCTTTAAACCAGATTGATTAATTATCAATTATCTATTGGTAAGGACGTTGCATCCAACAACGTCCCTACTTTGTGGTCTACTAATTATGAAAAGTGCTATAAATCTATTTATATAGTTATCAAAAAAACCTTACCCTTAAATATTCCGATTAGGAAACCTAGGTTTCTAACTAATTCCTAATCAAAAAATACTGATAACTGATAACTGATAACTAGACATCTCCAAAAATTCAAAATAAAATCAATTATAATCCATAAATTATCTATTCTTTCTTCCTGTTCCCTGTTCCCTGTTCCCTGTTCCCTCTTTTCTGGAGATGTCTACTGATAACTGATAACTGAATTGCGCAGTTACGACCATAGGAGGCTAACTGATAACTGAAATCACCATTGTTGTCGATCTAAAAGAGGAGGTAAACTTAACTTAGGAAATTTGTAGAATGTATCTCCTTGTTCATCTATTTCTAGAATTGCAGAAAATATTTGTACTTGACTTTCTAGATATTTTTGAGCAATTTGAGCATCAACTTTAGCAGCAGCAGCTAATTGAATTAGAGAAATTTTACCATTTTGAAACTGTAACAATCTATAGAAAGCATCATCTAAAACACGCTGCTGCTGTCTATCATTTGACATATTAATTATAAATGCACCTAATATAATTCCTAATCCAGTAAATATTACAAATTCTATAATAGCCATTTAATTAATTAATAATTAATAATTCACAATTAATATAGCAATCCTAAATAGGTTGTCCGATTTTATCCTAGGGGTTTGGTTTCCAAATCCCATCTTAGCTTGGGGAAAGGAGACCAAACCCCTACAATTTTTTTCACAAATCATTTAGGATTAGTATAATTACCTCTTCTTAAACATAAGAGGATTAGTTAATTAGTTTTTCAGTAATAAGAAGCAAAAATTAACCAGAAAATCTACTTTTTATCTAAACAGGAATCAGGAATAAAAACCAGGAAAAATTATCAATCTACTTAGAGTATAACGAAATAAAATCCCCTAATTATTATCAACTTTTTTCCCTATTTTGTAAAACTTAAACTTATCCGAGTTAATTTAACTAGAGTAATTGGTGATTTAGTCTTGTAATTATCTATAATTTTCGAGGCTAAATTATCCAATTACCCTAATTTTAGATCAAATTTTGCCTAATCAATTTAGGCTTCAGGTTCCACAAGATTTTCCAATCCAGCTACTACCTTAGCAGAAATAATCTTGTCTCCTTTTCCTAACTCTTCCAAAACCTTTTTCCCTTCCACCACATAACCAAAAACCGTATAACGACCATCCAATAAATTTGCTCCTGCAGGTGTTAATTCTGGTTGGAATAAGAAAAAGAAAAATTGAGAAGAAGCACCATCATTTTCAGCTTCAGGTCGAGCCATAGCCACTGTACCATAAGCAGAAAAAGGCAGAACAGGTTGTTCTCTAAAACGACCAATTTCTTCCAAAGTAAAACTATATATTGGTTCCTTATCTCCCTTGACCAAAATTTCTAATGGGATATTACGGTACTCACCACTATCGGGGTCAATAAAACCCACTTCTGGGCCAGGAGGGTCTCCAGCTTGCAAGACATAAGATTCTTCTGAGCGAATAAAATCTAGGCCATCATAAAAACCCCTCTGAACCAAATCTACAAAATTACCTGCTGTAACAGGGGCGNACTATATATTGGTTCCTTATCTCCCTTGACCAAAATTTCTAATGGGATATTACGGTACTCACCACTATCGGGGTCAATAAAACCCACTTCTGGGCCAGGAGGGTCTCCAGCTTGCAAGACATAAGATTCTTCTGAGCGAATAAAATCTAGGCCATCATAAAAACCCCTCTGAACCAAATCTACAAAATTACCTGCTGTAACAGGGGCGCTATAACCATCAACAACTAAAGTCAAAGAACCTTGATTAGTTTCCATCTCAATAGTAGCCTGACCTTTCAGTTGCGGTAAATTAGAGAACTCTAAAGGTACTTCAAACGGAAACCCCTCTACCATAAACTGTTCAAGCTGACCCACCAATTTCAGTAGTTCTGCCCGTTGCTCCAATACTTGTTCCCCATCTTTAACTTCAGCAACTTCTTTAATATCAATAATGCCTTGGTCGAGTTTAGCAATTATGGCCTCTGCCTCAGATTGTCTTGATTCAGGCACACTAGCTAGTAATTTAGGCTTACTAATACTGAGAACTCTTGATGCAGCGGCAATATCACTACCAACAGAGGTCCAACGTTTACCCCGCAGTCTGTTAGAAATATCCTCTAGACTACTTTGTATTTTACGGACAGGTTCATTTTCTATTGGTAGGGCATACCTTAACAAGGCTTTACCATCAGTAATAGGATCGCCCTGGGGCAAACGACTTTCACGAGTTGTTGTATTACCACCGTCCCACCAAGCAGCACTAATACCAACAGACAAAGTAAAGAGTAGCAGCGCTAGGATGCCAGTTTTAACCAGGCGTTACAAGTGTTAATTACGAAATTGCGTAGATTTAGCATATTTGTGAATTTTTATTCCCTTACTAATAT
>NZ_LGSU01000698.1 GCF_002260545.1 Hydrocoleum sp. CS-953
GGTTGATTTCATCTAATGCTTAAATTCATTAATTTAACGTGGAACCCGCCCCTACTATTGCAATATTGTAGGTGTGTCAGTATACTACAAGTTTTGGTAAATCTGCCTGCACTTGCATAAAAATTTCCGGTTTTTCTTGAAACTGTTCCATTGGAGTTTTGTTCAAACATTTCTACTCATTTTAAGACGCAGGAACATCAATAAATATTCTACCTGTTGTTTTACTTGCTCTCGAGCTTGACGAAAGGTCTCAACAGAATTGCCTTCAGGATCAGAAACTTCCCACTCCTGAAATTCCTGAACCATTAGCCATTCTACAGGTAACATAGATCCACAACCACACATAGAAGCAACAACATCAAAATCTTGAGAGTTGAAACTATCTATTCTTTTAGAAGTTTGCTGACAAATATCAATTCCAACTTCAGATATAACCTGAATGGTGAGTGGATGAACTGAACTCTCTTCTAAGCCTGCACTTACAAAAGTAAATTTTCCATCTGGATCTAGACTATGAGCAAATGCTTCTGCCATTTGGGAACGGGCAGAATTTTTCCGGCACACAAACATTACTCGTTTCATTTTCTTGTTTCATAACCATTGAATTTTATTGACAACAAGTGGATGCTTCTAAATTTGACTCAACACTAACAACTAGATTTTTTTCTGGTGCAGTATCTCCCACTTTCACCACAAACACTTCCCAACGGTTGCCATCGGGATCTGTAACCCAAACTTTATCTTGAATTGCATAACAGCAGTCTGTATTATGTTCCTCAAATATTAATAATCCAGAAATCTTAAATCTCTCAATTGCTGCTGCTACTTCCTGGGAAGTTTCTACCTGTATTCCCAAGTGGTCTAATTTTCCACCTGGTTGCACATTTTCCCCTAAGTTAAGAGTAAGATTTAGTGGTGGGTTAGCAATATCAAATTTTGCGTAATCAGATTTATACTTAACTGGTGCAACTCCAAACAAAGCTTGATAAAATTCAACCGAGTTTTCTAGGTTGGATGCTGTTAGAGCAATATGAGTTTTGAGAATAGACATTTTTTTATTCCTTTAATTCAACGATTTTAGCACTTACGGAAAGAAACCCGGTTTCTAGGGTAAATCATTGTTTTGATCAATAGACGTCTAGGATAAACCCGGTTTCTGGGTTCGCCTGCGTAAGTCCTAGATTTAAACAACTTAATTTTTGGCTAAATCTTGCAAAAAGGTACTTTGAGATTCCCGTAAATCAATTTCTGGATTTGCTGTTAAAATAATCTCCATTGTCTTCTCATAGGATGATCCAGAATTAATCAAATACCCGGCAAGAGCAGTAGCTGTTCGTCTTTTGCCATTGGTGCAATGAATTGCAACTGCATGATTTTGACTATCAATGAAATCCTGTAATTTTTGAACTTGTTCTTTACTTGGTGCAGTTCCTCCTTTTATTGGTAACCATAGATGAGGTAAGTTAGCTTGCTCATAAAGTTCTAAATTAGAAGGGTCGTCCATTACAGAGACTATTGCTCCAATACCTAATCTTTGTAATTCTGGCAACTCTTCTTCTGTTGGTTTGCGCACTCCTGCTAGTTTACCTGGAATTACCCACCACAAGTTTTCTGCTATCGGTTGAGTTGTTTGTTCTTCCATTGTTAGTTTTCCTTTTCTTGATATTCAGTTACATCTGTAACACAGGCATCTTGCCTGTCTAGGTATATGTAACACAGGTATCTTGCCTGTAAAACACAAATGCCACACGCGCTAATGAAATACCCTGCCGGAAGGATGAGCAAGCAAGATGCTTGAGTTACTGAGACTTACAACAACGGGGGTCAATTAATGTAGCTTTTTCTGGTTCGCGAGGAAACCAAAAAGCTGTACGTTGACAAACTTCCACCAACATCAACATTACTGGTACTTCTATTAATACTCCCACTACCGTTGCTAATGCAGCTCCAGAATTTAAGCCAAATAGAGTCACCGCAGTGGCGATCGCTACTTCAAAATGATTACTTGCTCCAATTAAAGCAGCAGGTGCAGCATCTTCGTAATGTAAATTCATTTTCAAAGCTGCTACATAAGCAATCAAGAAAATAAAGTTAGTCTGGATAAATAGTGGTACTGCTATTAATAATATATGAAATGGATTTTCTACAATTAATTCACCCTTAAAAGCAAATAACAAAACTAAAGTTATCAATAATGCAGCAGTAGAAACAGGACTTAAATATTTGAGAAACTTACGTTCAAACCAAGCTTTTCCTTTATATTTAAAAATCCAGTAACGACTATACATTCCAGCAGCTAGAGGAAAGCCCACATAAATTAGCACTGATAAAACAATAGTTTCCCAAGGCACAGTTAAGTTATTTGCTGACAACAACCATCGCCCAAGTGGAGCATACAAAAACAACATTGTCAAGGAATTAATTGCCACCATTACTAATGTGTGACCCTGGTTACTGTAGGAAAGATAACCCCACATTAATACCATTGCCGTACAAGGTGCGATACCTAGTAATATTGTGCCAGCAATGTAAGAGTCGGCAATAGCTACTTCTGTACCGCGCAATATTTCTGTACCTGTTAGCAGCGAGCGAAATAACCAACCCAGAAAAAATTGGGCAAATGCTACCATTGTAAAAGGTTTAATTGCCCAATTTACAACTAATGTTAAGATTACAGGTTTAGGGGCGCGGGCAGCATTTTTAGCTTGGGTAAAGTCTATTTTCACCATGATCGGATACATCATAAAAAATAGACATATAGCAATGGGGATAGATACTTGATAAATGCTCATAGCATCTAATGTTTTTGCCACACCAGGAAATATTTTACCCAAAGCTATACCTGCAAAAATGCACAATGCTACCCAAACAGTCAGATATTTTTCAAAGAAACTCAGTTTACCACCTGCTTGCACAGCAGATGTATTAACTTGGGGTAAATTTGTAGTCATAATTTGTACAATTAATATTCTGTTCGTTTCGTGAGAACTTCATAAATAGTTAAATTGAGCTGCGCTTCCCCACCAAAGACAGTTCCTACTTTTGTTTTATGGTAGTTGCGGTAAAGTTTCATATAACTCTCTTCCCCAAATGCAACATAACCTACAGAATTTACTGCTGCTTGAGCATTGTTCATGTAAAAGTCAATAAATTCATTCATTAATGGATTATTTTGTGCTGATACCGCATTTACATAAATAAATAGTGGTCTAGCTAGGGGTTGATATTTCGCTTGCTCTACTGCTGTTTTAGTTGGAGCGATCGCGCCATTACCACTATCAACGGCTAAAGATTTTAGTTTGTCTTTATTCTCTACATAATAAGCGTAACCAAAATAACCTAAAGCGTTGGGTTCTTTGCTAACTCCTGTAACTAACACTTCGTCGTCTTCGCTGGCTGTGTAGTCACTACGAGTTGCTTTTGCTGATCCAACAATAGCTTCAGCAAAATAGTCATAAGTTCCAGAGTCAGCTCCGGGACCAAATAAGATTAATGGTTTGTCTGGCCATGAGGAACGTACTTGGTTCCATTTGGTGATTTTTCCTTGCCCTTCAAGTGCCCAAATCTTTGCTAACTCAGACACAGTAATGTCTTTTGCCCAGGTATTTGCCTGGTTAACGACGATGGTTAGAGCGTCGAAGCCAATAGGTAGTTCTATATAGGAAATTTTGTTTTGTTTGCAAGCTTCCATCTCATTTTTAAGTATGGGGCGCGAAGCATTATTAATGTCAGTTTCTCCAGCACAGAACTTTTTAAAGCCTCCACCTGTACCAGAAAAACTAGCACTGACTTCTACATCGGGCTTGTCGGTAGCGTTGAATTGTTCGACAAGTTTTTGGGTGATAGGGTATACAGTGCTGGAGCCATCAATTTTTATCGGTTGTTGTTTTGCCTGAGTGGAACCACAAGCACCCAGCATTACTGCTACCCCAATAGTTAGGGTCTTTTTCTTGAGACCGCTTACCAGCACTTTTAGGTTTTCTTTCATGCTGTCATTCCAAAAAAATTTGATATGTTGGATAAGATTAATATAACAAAAAAATTTGATATGTCAATAATTTTCAGAAAGTCAAAAGTCAAAAATAAAAAGTCAAAAGTTAAGAATGTTAATGATGTAGGGGCGGGTTCCACATAGGGTGTTAATGGGAAGTCAACAAAATTAAATAAACCCGCCCCCATTTCAAATGGTTATCAATATCAGCATTACCCAATATCAGGTTGAAAGCGGGGCGGGCGATCGACAAATTAATCAGTTATCACCAGATTTTTGTTG
>NZ_LGSU01000699.1 GCF_002260545.1 Hydrocoleum sp. CS-953
ATAATGATTTCTATGTTAAAAATCTGAATAACTAAAATCTATTACCGAAAAATAAAGGTATCAAGCCTTCTATTTCAAGAGAAAAAAAGTGCTAGGATATTTACTTATATTCTATTCCGTTAAGGTTTTAACCATAGGTAATTATCCATTATCAATTAATGAACCTAGCAAAGTAGCTATTAACACAAAATGACCAATGAATCGTATAGTGGAATTGTGGACAACTTTCTCAAAAAAATATGAAAGCAATTACAATCTTGGGATCTACAGGGTCCATTGGTACTCAAACCTTAGACATTGTGACTCACAACCCAGACAAATTTCGAGTTATTGGGTTAGCTGCCGGAAGTAACGTAGAAATATTAGCCCAACAGGTCAGACAATTTCGCCCTCAAATTGTTGCTATTAACGATGAGTCCAAATTTACGGCACTAAAAGAGGCCATTGCTGACCTGGAACCTCAACCTCAATTGCTTGCTGGCCAAGATGGTGTTACAGAAGTAGCTAGATATGGCCAATCAGAAGCAGTCGTGACAGGTATAGTAGGTTGTGCTGGTTTATTACCTACTATTGCTGCTATTGAAGCAGGGAAAGATATTGCTTTGGCAAATAAAGAAACACTTATTGCAGCAGGTCCGGTTGTTAATCCCTTAATTGAAAAATATGGAGTAAAATTATTACCTGCCGACTCAGAGCATTCAGCAATTTTTCAATGTCTTCAAGGTATACCTAAAGAGGGTTTACGCAGAATTATTTTAACTGCTTCTGGTGGTGCTTTTAGAGACTGGCCAATTGAGAGATTATCAAATGTAAAAGTGGCAGATGCTATTAAACATCCTAACTGGTCAATGGGTCGAAAAATTACTGTTGATTCTGCCACAATGATGAATAAAGGTTTGGAAGTTATTGAAGCTCATTATTTGTTTGGATTGGATTATGAAAATATTGATATAGTCATTCATCCTCAGAGTATAATTCACTCTTTAATTGAGTTACAAGATACTTCTGTTTTAGCTCAATTGGGTTGGCCGGATATGCGTTTACCTTTGCTTTACGCTTTATCTTGGCCGGAAAGGATTTATACTGATTGGGAACAGTTAGATTTAGTTAAAGCTGGAAGTCTAACTTTCAAGGAACCCGATAATTTGAAATATCCTTGCATTCAGTTAGCTTATTCTACAGGTCGTATGGGTGGTTCTATGCCTGCAGTTTTGAATGCAGCAAATGAACAGGCTGTAGCATTGTTTTTAGAAGAAAAAATTCCGTTTTTGGATATTCCTAAATTAATTGAATATGTATGTGAAAAACATAAGTCAAGTAATCAAGAAAATCCTAGTTTAGATGATATTTTAGAAGCAGATAAATGGGCAAGACAAGAGGCTTTAGCAGCAACTAGCATAGTAAATAATTCTCTAACAAATGTAAACTTAGTTAATGTTGATGAAAATCAAACAGAAACAGAAACATCTACAACAACAGAAAATCAGCAGCCAGAATTTAAGACTTTTTATCAACGAGGATTAGCTAAATATGAACAACAGAATTATCAATCAGCTTTAGCAGAATTTAATCAGGCAATAGATATAGACTCTAGTCATGTAGATGCTTATATTCACAGAGGTGATGTTAAAGATAAACTAGAAGATTATGAGGGAGCAATTGCTGATTATAATGAGGCAATTAAAATAGATTCAACCCATCCAAAAGCTTATTATAGACGGGGAAATGTACTGCGAAAAGCTGGAGATAATTGGGGAGCGATCGCTGATTATAATCAAGCAATTAGACTAAATCCTAATTATACATCTGCAAAGCATCGGAGTCATATTCATGCAGACCCAGAAACTATAGAAAAATTGCTACAAGATTAAGTAGATATAATCATTTTTATAGAAATAGAAAATGATGATTTACTAAATTATTATCAGCAACATTTGAAGTGAAAAATAAATCAACTAAAAAGACTTTATTTAGGTAAATAATTGAGCAAAGATATACTAAGCTGAACTGAAATAATTATCTAATATTTCAACAACTATAGTAGTAAAAAATTAAGTTGTGAAATCCTGCAAAAATAGTTATATAGCAATATGAAATGATTCAGAAAAAAAAACTGTAGGGGTTTGATTTCCAAATCCCTTATGCGCTTGGGTTTGGAGACCAAACCCCTACTATAAAATAGACATCTCTAGAAAAAAGTAAAATTTCAAATACATAACTTCTCTCTTTTGTCAAGTTTTATGTAAAGATGTTGATAAAGCATAGCTATTACAGGAGGTACTAATAANCTTGGGTTTGGAGACCAAACCCCTACTATAAAATAGACATCTCTAGAAAAAAGTAAAATTTCAAATACATAACTTCTCTCTTTTGTCAAGTTTTATGTAAAGATGTTGATAAAGCATAGCTATTACAGGAGGTACTAATAACTAATAACGTAAGCAAACAGCTATTAGCAGTCAGCGGTCAGCTAATAGCCGAGCAAACGTACAGAACTGATGAAAATTAGCTGATGATTTTTTTCTTGATACTTCACTTTTTGGAGATTAATTACTCCTGACAAATAGGATACGTTAATAACTCATAGCTGATAGCTGAATGCTGACGGCTGAATGCTTACCTAATAACTAATAACTGTTAACTAATAACTAATAACTGATAACTGATAACTGATAACTAATCACTGATAACTGTTAACTAATAACTGATAACTGATAACTGATAATGTATACCACATCCGAAAATACAACTACAGTAATAGTAGCTTTGATTGCTCTGGGAATTCTGGGCTGGGGATACTACAGAGCTAGATCTTATGGTAAAACAGGCATTTTAGCCTGGTTACAATCAGTAGTATTAATGGCACCTTGGCTACTATTTTTTGCTCTATTTGCTGCGGGAATTTATATCAACTTAGTATTGATTCTATTTCTGCTAATAGCTTGTACAGCATTGTACATTTATTTGGGAAGGCAATTACGAATAATAGCAGCTCAAGAAGCAGAAAATAAACCCGATATTGAATCTATTAGTAACTCCTCAAAACCTGATTCCACTGAAGAAATAACTAAATTACCAAATGTAGAGAAAATAGAAAAAGAGGAAGAGAAAAAAGAAGAAACTCTAGAATTTATTCCTATTCCAACTGAAGACTTGCAAAAAGTAAAAGACATTTTTGGTGTCGATACCTTTTTTGCCACCGAAACTATCCCTTATCAAGAGGGAGCTATTTTCAAAGGAAATTTACGGGGAGAACCAGAAACAGTTCATACTAAATTATCAGCAAAATTGGCAGAAAAACTCGGCGATCGCTACCGACTATTTTTATTGGAAAGTCCGGAAGCTAAACCAGTAGTCATCATTTTACCAAGCAAAAGTGACCCTAAACCTGCCACTACATCCCAAAAAATTCTGGCAGTTATTCTATTGCTTGCTACTATTGCCACCAGTTTTGAAGCGGGTGGGTTATTGTTAGGGTTCGACTTTTTCAATGAACCTATGAGATATCAAGAAGCATTACCCGTTGTCATTGGTTTGTGGATAGTTTTGGCAGGTCACGAAATAGCTCACCAAGTCTTGGCAAAACGTCACAATGTTCGCTTTAGTTGGCCGCTCTTTCTCCCCGCTTGGCAAATTGGCAGTTTTGGTTCTGTGAACCGTTTTGAATCTATGATCCCTAGTCGAAAAGTGTTGTTTGATGTCGCTTTTGCTGGACCTGCTGCTGGAGGCATAATTTCTTTGGCAATGCTATTAGGGGGTTTATTGCTTTCCCACGAAGGTAGTCTGTTTCAAATGCCAGCAGAATTTTTTAGAGCTTCTGTTTTGGTGGGAACTCTAGCGCGAGCGATCTTAGGTCCGGCAGTACATCAAAATATAGTAGATGTTCACCCACTGGCAATTATGGGTTGGTTGGGTTTACTTATTACAGCAATTAATTTGATGCCTGCGGGTCAGTTGGATGGTGGTAGAATTGTGCAAGCAGTTTATGGTCGGAAAGTTGCAGGTAGAGCAACATTTTTCACTTTTGTAGTCTTGGCGATCGCTTCTTTGGTTAATCCTTTGGCGTTGTATTGGGCGATTATTATTTTGGTATTACAGCGAAATTTAGAACGCCCTTGTTTAAATGAATTAACTGAACCTGATGATGCGCGAGCTGCTTTGTGTTTATTAGCTTTGTTTTTGGCGATCGCTACTTTGTTCCCTCTAACTCCAGGTTTAGCTGGTAGGTTGGGTATTGGCGGTTAGTGGGGAGTGAGGGAGTAGGGGAGTAGGGGAG
>NZ_LGSU01000007.1 GCF_002260545.1 Hydrocoleum sp. CS-953
CTCTTATATATATAATGTTCTATTGAATACGAATTTAAAAATTCATGCTATTCAAATCCTTTCTTTATCCTGACTCCTGACTCCTGACTCCTGACTCCTGACTCCTGACTCCTGACTCCTGACTCCTGACTCTTAGAGCGATACGATAACTAATTACCCGGATTATATATCACAACCAAAACCTTGTAGGGACGTTCCATAGAACGTCCCCACTGTCGTCTACTGAAATGAAAACCGCTGTAATCTCATATTCAAAGTAGTTGTATGCTATGTCTTTGTAGAATATAAAAAGCTTATACCGTTTCACCGAATTCAAAAGTCAAAAGTCAAAAGTCATGCATTAAGATTTTATAGACTCATAACTCTGACGCTACAGTAGTTTCAGGAAATTATTTCACATCTAAAGTTTGAAACTATTTGTGACATTTTTAAAGTGAATTGGTATTAATATCCAACTTTTCTATTACAGAATTACCAACTAGATTGGGCAAGAGGTTTCCCGTTATAATCTCTGTAACGGAAGAGAATTTCACATTTAGTATTAGACATCTCAAATAATAAAAAATTGAATCAATTATCCCACAGAAATTATCAATTACTTCCCACTACTCCCTCTCTTCTGGAGATATCTATTATTT
>NZ_LGSU01000070.1 GCF_002260545.1 Hydrocoleum sp. CS-953
ATTATAAAACTCACATAAATCGGTACATTGCAATTACAGCAGCAATATTTTTCATCTAAAGTCTAATCTAAAGAGTTGGTCTACTTAATTCAAGTAGACCAACAAAAATGCAATTTTTATTATTATCTTTTGCATTATAGGTTTCATACCCTACCATTACTTGTAATTTATAAAATTGCTTGGGGTTATTAAGACACCAAATAACTAGGTCTTGGCTACCCCAACCCCATTTTCTTAACTTTGTTAAGAAATTTCCCTAACTATTGGTTGCCCATCCTGAATTTCTCCTACTAAAATTACATCCGCAACCCCTACAAATAAACCATTTTCCAAAACGCCAGGAATATTATTTAAACTTTTTTCTAGCTCCGCAGGATTATCAATAGAATCAAACTTGACATCAATAACCAGATTACCTTCGTCAGTTACTACAGGACCAGCTTTCTTCACCCCCATTCGTAATTCTGGTTGACCACCCAGTTTTTCTATCGCCCGAATCACAGGAGTTATTGCCATAGGTATAACTTCCACTGGCAACAAAAAGGTAGAACCCAATTTATCTACTAATTTAGAACTATCTACTACCACAATAAACTTTTCTGCCAGACAGTCCACAATTTTCTCGCGAGTATGAGCTGCTCCACCACCCTTAATGAGATTTTTCTGTGGATCAACTTCATCAGCACCATCAATGGCAATATCCATATGGTCAACTTCATCAAGACTGATTAATGGCACACCATATTGTTTAGCTAATACAGTTGACTGGAAGGAGGTAGGGATACCTTTAATGTCTTTGAGTTGACCACTTTGGAGGCGTTCTCCCAAAAACTGAATCATGTAGGCCGCGGTTGACCCAGTACCTATACCAACTATCATTCCAGATTTTACTCGGTCGGCGGCAGCTTTGCCGACTTGTTGTTTCATTAACTTAGTGGGGTCTTGTTCTGTGACCATAGTCTATACTCCTTACCTTAAATCCAATAAAATTACAAGCATTGTCTCACTTTACCGCTATGAGGGAACGGATTCGAAAATGTTAGCTGAAAATTATTTCAACACAGCGAATCAATTGAAAGATTCTGGACAACTTTATACAGCGATGATTGCTTATCAAAAAGCTTTGAGTATTAAACCAGATTATGTTGAAGCTTACAAGAAGTTAGCTGAAGTATACTTGATGCAAGGAAATTTTGATGCAGCTATTTCTGCTTGCCAAGAAGCAGTTAAAATTCAACCGCATTTTGCTTCTGCTTATTTGACTTTAGGGAATATTTTTCAAAGTCAGAATTTATTTGAACAGGCAATTAATACTTATCATCAGGCGTTAAAATTTCAGCCAATTTTTGCAGAAGTTTATGCTAATATTGGCAGTGTTTATTATAAACAGAGGGATTTTAATTTAGCTATTTTAAATTATCAAACAGCTTTAGAGATTAATCCAAAGTTGGCATCTGTGCAGTTGATGTTAGGAAATGTATTTGCTCAGATAGGGGAATTCGATCGGGCAGTTTATTGTTATCAAAAGTTGCTGCAAATTCAACCAGAAGATCCTAAAGCTTATTTCAAGTTGGCAGAGGTATTTGCTCTGTATACAAATCTTGAACCAGCTTTTGATTATTATCAAAAATCTTTATCTATTCAACCAAATTATCGGGAAGCTTTTGCCAAGTTATATAAATTGCTCAAACCTGAAACTACGGAGCAGGAATTGGAGGTATTATTTACTGAATGGCAAAAACTCGCAAGGGAGAATAATCAGAATATAAAGCAATATATTGATTCAGTAATTCAGGAAAAATCTACGAATTTTATAGAAGAGGAAAAATTTAGAGGAGAACAAAATAGAGAAGTTATTATTTCTGATGGAGAACATGGAATTAAACCTGCTACTTTTAATTTAATTCCAGAGAAAAAAGTGGAGAGTTTCGAGAATA
>NZ_LGSU01000700.1 GCF_002260545.1 Hydrocoleum sp. CS-953
GCATTACATAGTATAAGTATTTTTACTTAAATAAGCTATGTAAGATTAAGACATAAGTATAATCTAATCAAATAATACTCGTTATTAAAGATTGGACTGAATTTTCATCAGACTTTATTTAATTAGATAGATACTAATCTTTTCTTAACTAAGAGCTTCCAAAAATAAAAATATACATATACAAGCAAACTTCTACTTCTTAGCAGCAGCTTTCTTCTTACCAGCTACAGTTCGCCGTACACCTCTACGAGTTCTTGCATTGGTGCGAGTTCGCTGTCCTCTAACTGGTAAACCCATTCTATGTCGGCGACCTCGATAAGTACCAATGTCCATCAATCGTTTGATGCTCATGGCTTCAAATCTTCTGAGGTCTCCTTCAACCTGATAGTTGTTTTGGATTACAGAACGAAGTGCTGCTACATCCGCATCACTTAAATCCTTGACACGGATATCAGGATTTACACCTGTTTCAGCTAAGATGTCTTGAGACCGAGATAGTCCTATTCCATATATATATGTCAGACCAATTTCTATACGCTTATCGCGTGGGAGGTCTACCCCAGAAATTCGTGCCACTTTACTTTTTCTCCCTCACCTTTAGATAGAATTTACATCAGCTTGATGAGTATGGACTACTATACTCTTAATATCTGTGTCTAAGATTATGTCTAACCTTGACGTTGTTTATGTTTGGGGTTAACACATATCACCATTACTCGCCCTCGACGACGAATAACACGACACTTTTCACAAATTTTTTTGACAGATGCTCTAACTTTCATGCCTTTTTTGGCAACGCTACAAATTTTATATTATATCATCTAGATATATTTTCAGCAACTAAGCTGAACCTCTACGAATCTGACAAAATCTTAAAAATAGGTTGTATAAATACTATTTTTTCCGAAGTCGATAGGTGATTCGGCCTTTTGTCAAATCGTAGGGTGTTAACTCTACCTTGACTCGATCGCCTGGTAGAATTTTGATGTAATTACGACGGATTTTACCGGAAATATGAGCTAGTACATTAAACCCATTATCCAAGTCTACCCTGAACATAGCATTAGGTAGGGATTCCGTCACTGTTCCCTCCATTTCTATGAGATCTTGTTTAGCCAACTTTTAATAACCTCAACCCTGCAAGTAAGAAATTTAGTTTGGGATTAGCCTGATTATTTCAGTTGATTCCCTTAACATATCTTATCAAAAGTTTTTAATTTTTAGAGGTTATTCAGTATGAGGGATAATATCTCTACAAATATTTAGCTGGCTTATGTAACTTCAAAAATCTAATTTTAGGTATAAAAAGTTTAAATTTTTCACCTTCAAAATCTGATTCCAAGTTACTTCAGCTTAGTTGATCAACCGCTTGTTTCAGAGAATCAGTCACAGCATCAATCGCATGATTTCCATCTACAGTAATTAACTGTTGACTTGCTTCATAAAACTCAATCAAAGGTTCTGTTTGTTGATAATAAACTTGTAAACGATTTTTAATAGTTTCTTCATTATCATCTTGACGACCCCTTGATAACAAACGAGCTACTAAAATATCATCCGGCACTTGTAAATTAATGACTTGAAAAGAATTACTAATTTTAGCTTTTCCTGTTTCAGTCTCATTTTCATTTGTACTTGTAGACAAAAGTTTTTTGACAAACTCCTCTGCCTGAGTTACAGTCCGGGGAAAGCCATCTAGAATCCAACCATTCTGAGCATCAGGGTTTTCCAATCTTTTTTGAACCATATCAAGGATAAGTTCGTCAGGAACTAGATCGCCTTTATCCATATATTCTTTGGCTTGAATACCCAAAGGAGATTCTTCTGCTACATTAGAGCGCAAAATATCACCCGTAGAAATATGAGGAACGTGGTAAAACTCTGCTATTAGAGAAGCTTGTGTTCCTTTCCCTGCCCCTGGCGGACCCAAAAAAACCAGTTTTACCACTATTGCTTCACCATTCCTTCGTATCTTTGGGAGATAACATAAGTTTGAATCTGTTTCGCTGTATCTATTGCTACACCTACTAGAATTAATAGAGAAGTAGCTCCTAATCCTCTAAATGTAGGTACACGGGTGGCACTTTCTACCGCAGTCGGAACTATTGCTACTAAACCTAGGAAAATAGCTCCCAGGAAAGTCAAGCGATTCAAAACTTTCTCTATATACTCGCTAGTAGTTTTACCTGGACGAATACCTGGAATACTTGCCCCCATTTTCTTCAGATTCTGCGACATATCAATTGGGTTCATAATTAGGGATGCGTAGAAATAACTGAAGAATAAAATCAAAACGAAGTAAAATAAAGCATACAGCCAAGGAGTAGGACCACTAGGACTTATCGCAGTAGCAATCTGAGATATAATAGGGCTATTGGCAAACTGAGCTAAGGATACAGGTAATATCAGAACTGCTGAGGCAAAGATGATGGGCATTACTCCACCTTGATTCAATCGTAAAGGTAGATAGCTTTTTGTTTCCCGATATAGTTTTCTACCTACTTGACGACGAGCTGAAAGTATAGGAATTCTGCGACTTCCTTCTTGCACAAATACAATACCAACAATCATTACTAGGAACACCAGCAACAAAATAATTGCCCGGCCAACGATCGCCCGGTCTCCTCCTTCAAACAATTTAATCGTGTCCCCTAATGACTGAGGAAGTACAGCAACGATGTTCACAAAAATAAGTAAGGATGCGCCATTTCCAATACCTCTTTCTGTGATTAATTCTGATATCCACATCACAAACATTGAACCTGCTGTAATTGCCAAAATAGTTTTAGCAATAAAGAAAGGTCCTGGATTAATTGCTACAGTTACAAATTCTCCATTAATCTCTCCAGATGAGTTATTCAGAAATATTGCTAAACCAAAGCTTTGTAAAACTGACCAACCCAACGCCACATAACGAGTAATTTGAGAAATCTTGCGACGTCCTGCCTCACCTTCATTTTTCTGCAAGTTTTCCAAACTTGGTAGAGCTGCGGTCATCAATTGAATAATAATTGATGCGTTAATATAGGGTATGATTCCTAATGCAAAAATACCTAATGCGGAAAAACCACCACCAGAAAAAAGGTCGAGGAATCCAGTTAAAGCCTGATTTCCAATTGTTTCTTTAAAAGCTTCTCTATCTATCCCTGGTACTGGTAGGTAAACACCTAAGCGCACCAACAGGAGTAAACCTATTGTTACGAGAATTCGCCCTCGCAACCCGGCAGCTTGGGCCATCTGCAAGAATGTCTCTTGAGCAGTTGGTGCCTTGTCTCTACTAATGTCCATATCTATTTGAGATTTTGTTTTTTATATTTTTGATTTTAGCAAAGTTGGGCAGAATCCTCCGCTTTCAGATATGTTAGTTCTCTTGTCCGTCTGTTGAGTCTTCATTAGAGACAGTTTTAGAGCCGATTTCTTGGCAACTGCCACCTGCTGCTTCTATTTTTGTTCTAGCTGAAGCTGTAAAAGCTGCTGCATGAACTTTGAGTGCGACGTTCAACTCTCCATCTCCCAGGACTTTAAGTGGACCATCGTCGCTGGTAATAATTCCAACTTCCATTAGGGAAGCAAGAGTTACCTCTGTGTTAGCTGGCAATGATGCTAACTTACTCACATTTATAATCGTGTATTTTTTCCGATTTACCATCGGAAAACCTTTTAATTTTGGCAAGCGACGATATAAGGGATTTTGGCCACCTTCAAATCCTGGTCTGGTGCTGCGACCAGACCGAGATTTTTGACCCCGCATCCCTTTACCGCAGCTTGCACCTTGGCCTGCGGAGATTCCCCGGCCTACTCTACGACCGCGCTGTTGGGAACCTTTTTTTGGAATTGCATCTTTTAATCGCATATTTATTAATCTTTATTAGCTGTTAATTTACCTTGACATCCTCCCGAAGCAGAAACCGGGTTTATCGGCGAAATGGTATTAAAAACAAGGTCGGGGCAATAAACCCGGTTTCTTGTTTGAGTGCGTAAGTCCTGTAGGCATTAATTATCCAATTTCCCATTAGTCTAGTTTGGGACTAAACATATAAATTTTCTATAGGTACATCTCGCTCTTGAGCTACATCTGCTAATGTCCTCAAGCCATCTAAAGCGTTAACAGCAGCTCTGGCATTATTTAATGGATTATTAGAGCCTAACTGTTTGGCTAATATATTCTGAACACCTGCTAGTTCCAGAACTGTTCTAACAGCTCCCCCCGCAATAACTCCTGTACCTGGTGCTGCTGGCCGCATCATTACTTTGGCTCCTCCACCAATACCATTTACTGGGTGAGGAATAGAAT
>NZ_LGSU01000701.1 GCF_002260545.1 Hydrocoleum sp. CS-953
CCTGGTTGAACTAATTCTAAAAATATTCTCTTGGCAACAGATTTTTCCTCTTTAGTTAGACTTTCAAATACTTCATTTGCTTGCTTTGTTAAAGTTCCTTTTATTCCACCTAACTTTCTATAAGTTGCTAGAGTTAAATATTTACTTTTCTCTTCTCCTTGAGTGGCATCTTTCCACAATACATCCAGAGTATATTGTAAGAGAGGTAAACTACCAGGATTTCGCAAAAAGTCTTCGGTCATTTGAGCAACTAATCCAGGTTCTATTCCCATTCCTACTAATTCGGCTGGCTTTTTTATTGCCTCTTCTATTTCTTCTTTTTCCAGAGGCGTTACTAAGAATTGATGTTCTTTTATTTGAGTGGCTAATCCTGGATATTTTGAACATTGGTCGAGAAAGTCTGCCCGCATTCCTAAGATTAAGCAAAGTTTGTTTTGAATTGTTTCATTTGCTAAAGCTTCTAGAAAACAATTAAAGAATTCTTGTCTTTTTTTGTCAGTTTCACAGAGGGTAAAAGATTCTTCAAATTGGTCGATTACTATGATGACTCTTTCTGTTTCTGCTGACTGAATAAAGTCGATTAATTTTTCTGTTAAGTTCTCTGGTTTTTCTTTTTCTGCTTCTATATCTATATGTATATCTATATCTATTTCTAGATTAATTGCCTGTTGCAGATTTTCTAGAGGAGTTGAAGTTGGAGTAAAAGGATTTAGATATTTCCATCTATCACTTCCTGATATTTTCTGCCCTCGCTTCAATTGATATAATAAACCTGCTCTTAACAAGGAAGATTTTCCACTTCCTGATGCTCCTAATATGGCGACAAAATTATTGGTTCTTACTTTGTCTATTAATTCGTCTGTTAGTCTAGTTCTGCCATGAAAAAATACTGCATCTTTTTCCTGTTCTGTGAAATAAGATAAAGCACGATAAGGAGGAGTATTTTTCCAACGTTCGTCTATGGGTTGAGTCGGAGTATTAGTTGTTAAAATAATTGCATTTCCTGAATTATGAAATACAGGAGCTTGAGCAGTATCTCGCATATTCTTTTTAATAGAATCTGCCAATATATAGTTAGTAACCCAACCATCTATGGAATTTTCTGGATTTAAACCTTTAAGTAATCTTGCGGTAAAAACTCCTTGTTCTCCATCTATTTGTTCTACACTTGTTTCAAAGGAACGAGCCGCAGTAATAAAACAACGACTTACTTTTTTTCCTGTTCCTGGATCTGCCTCTTGAAAGTTTAAAAATTCTCCGCTAAAACAACAGTCTAACCAAACTATTTGTGTTTGAACTGGGCTATTTTTTAATAGTTCTTTTAACCAGTTTAAAGATATGCCATAAATATTCCTTTTTGGTTGAGCATCACTGGTAGCTAAAAATCCTTCTCGAATACCCCCTTCTGTTGTTACATAACCATGTCCGGCAAAGAATAATAAAGCTACATCTGGAACTTCATTTTTTGATGGAGGATTAAATAAATTAGAAATCCTTTCTTTAAGGTCATTAATTTTTACCGGACTATTAGGAACAAATCGAGCTTTACCTTCTTTGTTGTAAGTTTTAGGTAAACGTTGTACATGAAACTTGCCGTATTTTTCTAACATTTCGGCAATAGCTTCAGCATCTTTTACTGGTGCTTTGAGGTTTAAATCTCCTGGTTTCTTTTTTTTGAGNTCGGCAATAGCTTCAGCATCTTTTACTGGTGCTTTGAGGTTTAAATCTCCTGGTTTCTTTTTTTTGAGAAATGGGTAGGAATTAATTCCAACGACTAATGCTTCTCTATTCATAATTGTTGGTTATTTGCTAATAGTTTTGACTAATTATAACTGATAACTGAAATTAGGTACTAATAACTGATAACTGATTAGCTTTTACCGAATAATTAAGGTTTAAAGCCTCTCCTTTACAGCGGTTTTCATTTGAGTAGACCACAGTAGGGGCGATTCGCGTTTGCGGAGCATTCCGTAGGAAATCGCCCCTACAGAGTTTTGATTATGACGTGAGGTCATCCATCTGAAAAGGGCTATAAAGGAGAAACAAGAAAAAATTTTCCTTTTAGTCAATCCTCTTCTTTATAAGAAGAGATAATTATTAATAATTAAGAGTTGATAGTTAATAATTAATTATTCATTCAACAATTAAGGTTTAAAGCCTCCCCCGATATGGGATAAATCAAAAANATCCTCTTCTTTATAAGAAGAGATAATTATTAATAATTAAGAGTTGATAGTTAATAATTAATTATTCATTCAACAATTAAGGTTTAAAGCCTCCCCCGATATGGGATAAATCAAAAAATCCTTTTAGCCAATCCCCTTCTCGAAAGAAGGGGTAATTATCAATTATCAATTATCAATTATTAAAAATTTATTCTTCCTTATTTCTTGACAAAGAAATTACAGAAGGATTATTTTTCCCTGAACTAACAGTTATTGTAATAATTTTTGCGTCAATTAATCTTACTTCCCCTGGTGATTTATCTATGCCTGGATTAACTAAATAAGCAGGAAAACAAGCAGCACTTAAACTCAATCTTATAGCCTTACCTTTCTCAATTCTCATACAAGTTGGTTGTAAAGATATTTTCACTGGTAAATCATTATCAACAACCTTGATATAACCTTGAGTAAAATTGTAAACATTGCCATTTTTTGTCACTTCAGATAATACAGCAGAAAGGTCAAAACTACTTGTATCTGCCGTACAATATACATCTACAAAAATATCTCCTGCTATGTGTAAATCTTCCGTTAAAAATTCAGAAGTATAAGTCAAAATATCAGTGCGAGAATCTAATTCTGAACGTTCAAAAGAACCCGCCGGAAATGTGGCATGACCACCCAATGCAGGAACAGGTCGCCAAGGGTCATGTACGAATGTATCATCAGCAGAAATATCGGGGCAATTTTCCGTCAGACTCCCCGAATCTTCTCTCATATTAGCAAGTCCTGTACTACCCAAATAATAGAACTTGTAATTATTACTCGGCCAGGAATTAAAATTACGCCATTCGTTACTTCCCATCTCAAATAAAGAAATAGGAAATTGCTCAAATATTCCTGTATTTATTCCTTTGAGAAATTGATTAAACCATAATATTTGTAGCTCATCTATAGGACTAGAAGCTCCTAAACCATAATTTACAGCTCCTACTTTTCTACCCCAAGGAATATGAGACCAAGGACCTACGATTAATTTTTGTAAGAATTTACTGCGACCAGCCATTTCTTTATATAAATGAATTGTACCTCGTAAATAAGTATCAAACCAACCACCAATATGCAACATTGGCAGGTCTACATTTTCCATATTTGGCGATAGGTTTTGCCAATATTCATTAGATTGATAATTGTCTATCCACTGATGGTAAAAAGAATCTTTTCCATACTCATTAATTACTTTAGGTAAAGCCGGATTTGTAGTAGATAAAGGTAGGTTTCTCGAAGCTTGATAAAGTTCTTGATAAGATTTTTCATCTCCTTGTAAACGAGCAGTTTCTGTTGCTAGCTGAACTGCCCAACCTAGGTTTGTTTGTAAACAAAAAGCTCCACCTTCATAAGCCCAGTCTGTATATAAATCATAACCAATCATTCCCGGACAAATTGTTTTTAAAGCTGGAGGTTTAGCACTAGCAGCATATAGTTGAGTCATGCCTTGATAAGAAAATCCATACATTCCTATTTCCCCAGTGCTACCTGATAAATTTGCTGCCCAATTAATAGTATCAATTCCATCTTCTATTTCATGGGCAAATAATTCAAATTTACCCTCGGATGTACCTCGACCTCGCACATCTTGAATAATCACAATATAACCATGAGAAGCGTACCATTTTGGATGAGCATAGACTACTGTTGAAGCGATCGCTCTACTGTATGGTTGTCGCATTAATATTACTGGAAATTCACCTTCTGCATCGGGGCGATAAATATCAGCATCTAAACGTATCCCGTCTCTGGTGAATATGGAAGTAGTTTCTTTGGGTAAAATTTTCATTTTAAATATTTGTTAAGTAACAGAGAATATAAAACAATAAAGGTAAGCATTCAGCCGTCAGCTTTTAGCTTTCAGCTAGATTATAATTTCTAAGTCTCGTCTTGAAATCAAAAATTATTATTGATATATTTCAGATAATTTCTAGCATAAATAAAAGCTACTCAGTTAATATAAGTGTTGTTAAACCAATCCTTACTTAATTCATCAAAAAAGCTGAGAGCTGATTGCTAATAGCTGTTTGCGCAGCATTCCAAAGGAAATGCTTACCAATAAAGTAAAGGATGATAGGAAAGAAAAAG
>NZ_LGSU01000702.1 GCF_002260545.1 Hydrocoleum sp. CS-953
GGGTTTGGTCTCCAAACCCTCTTCATACCATTGTGAAAACCTTCATCCCAAAATCTCAAAAACTATAACGTTACAGTTTGGGGTCTGACCCCCCACCCAAAAAAAATGAGAAAACATCACGGTAAGCATCCATAATCCCAATATTTGTAGAATAGGCATTTTTTTGAGCGATCGCCTGCGTCAGGATTTGGAGATGGGTTTAGAGGCAAGTTTGGATATGGGTTTGGAGACCAGGGTTTGGAGACTAGGGTTTGGAGACCAGGGTTTGGAGACTAGGGTTTGGAGGCCAGGGTCTGGAGACCAGGGTTTGGAGGCCAGGGTCTGGAGACCAGGGTTTGGAGACCAGGGTTTGGAGACCAGGGTTTGGAGACCAAACCCCTACGGTGGTGGTTTTATGTTTGGAGGAGGGTTTGCAGACCAAACCCCTACGGTGGTGGTTTTGATGTCTGGTGGAGGGTTTGGAGACCAAACCCCTACGGTGGTGGTTTTATGTTTGGAGGAGGGTTTGCAGACCAAACCCCTACGGTGGTGGTTTTATGTTTGGAGGAGGGTTTGGAGACCAAACCCCTACGGATGGTTTTGATATGCTTTTATTGTTGCTTTTTTTACGGTGTCGGATACTAGGGGAAATGTATCAAGGATATGCTTAAATTCTGTTTCGGTTAATTGGTAAAGGTGGGCGATAATTCCATCAAGTTCGGCGCGGAGTTTGGTGCGTTTGGTTTCGTCGGTAATGCCTTTTTTATGGGAGGTTAATCCTACTTCTTTCGCGAGTTGGTCAAATTATGGGGTTGTGCAAATTAGTTTGGCGGCGCGTTTTACTATTTCGTTAAAGTAGGAGTCTTTTTCTGTTAGTCGGGGAATTGGAAGTTGATAAAACATGAACATCGAAACAGATGTTGTAACTTTTTGACGAATTAAAAAATCAAAAACAAATGAATTTAGAACACTGCAAATATAAACCAAACAAACATTGCTAATAATTGAAGTGTCTAAGTTACTCATCATTAATTTGTGATTAGCAAAAATGTTTTGGGGAAGCATTGTAGAAATCATCGTTCTTATATCTGTATTTCTTGCAATTTCCCTAAACCCTAAACGATACCTTTGATAATCTAAAATTTGACCTTCATCTTTTTGACCTCGTTTCAACAATTTTTCTCTCCCTTCTTTTTCATCTATCCAATATTTCGGTTCACCCCATTTATGAGTAAATTGATGAATCATTTTCCCCTCATAAAGTGGAAGTCTTCCCTTTCCAGGTTCAGTTTTAAATAACTGACTATCATTAGTCATGTCAAACTCACGAGTCAATTTTAAATTCCACTTTCCATCAATTTCTTCCCCCAATAAAGGAAACCGCGCCATCTTATCAGCAATAGCAATATCTACATCATTTTTAAATTCCATCACCGAAATTGAATCAGGGGATAAACGCCGAGTTAGTGGAACTGATATTTCAATCTTTTCATCCTCATCATTGAGAAAAGCTGCTAATTTTTCTTTTCTTATTGCTTCTCTTGGGTTGATGCGAAAAGCTGCCTTAAATGATTCAGTCTGACTACCTTTTTCAAAGTCAAGTAAACAAAACTTAAACCGATGGTCTACATTCTCAAAAATAAACCTTTCATTAGATAAACCAAATAAGTTTCCTAAACAAGTTTGAGTAAATAACATTTCTCGTAATTGCTTAGTTCCTAAATCTGTATAAATTCCTGACGGAATAATAATCCCACAGTAACCATTTGACCGTAATAAATTAAAACATTGCTCCACAAACAACTTATATAAATTAATATCCGTTCCCTGCTTTCTGCCATTCACAACAGAAATTTGATTCTGATATTTTTCGGCACTTCGATAATACAAACTCACATAGGGAAATTGACTTTGATATTCCAACCAAGCATTAGCAACTTCCTTATCCTGCAACATCTTTTTCTTTTGCTTTTCAAAAGTCTTAATATCCATCTTATTTTTCGTCACCAGGTCGCTATATTGAGCAAAAAATTCTTTAGCTTGTGGTTTAAAAGTCTCCCAGGGTGGATTAGTAATAATCGCATCAAAACCACCCTTTTCCGAAATGACATTATCAAATTCATAACCCCAATGAAACGGCTTCAACCTGACAATATCCTCAATCTTTAATAACCGCTTTTTTGCCCTTCCTGTTAATTGCGCCTCCTCATATTTAATCTTCAAACTACCAAACTCATCCAACAATAATTGATTCAACTTACCATAAGATCCTTTACGCAACTTTTCAATATAATTCCTCAAATTTAGCAGACGAGTATTTTGGTCTGTTCCCTCAATTTCCCCAGACTGAAAAGCGTGTTCTTTATACATACGAATACTCTGATTTTTCTTCTCTAGAATTTTCTGATAATCACCCGCCACTAACTTTTGTAATAAATTCCCTTGTTTCTACTCTCCAACATTCTCAAAACTTTCCTCATTTACCCGAATTAAACCAATCAAAGAATTACCCATCATAATATTAAAATCAATATTAGGTAAAGGTTCTAATTCTGCCTCCGACTGAGCGGAAGAAACCAAAGCCAAAAATAATCGTAACTTAGCAATTTCGGTTGCCTCCTCCATAATATCCACCCCAAAAAGATTATCAGTAATAATCCGCTTTTTCACAAAATAAGCCAAAGAAGGATGAGAACTTTCTTTCTCTTTTAACCACTTTTTTAACCTTCTATCTCCATTTAATTTAATCGTACCAATAACAGCAGTATAAATAGAAATTAAACTTTTCATAGCAGCCACCAGAAAAGCTCCCGAACCACAAGCAGGGTCTAATAAAGTTAGATTAGGGAGAATATCTTCAACCAGATAATGACAGAGTTGAGCATCTAATTTAATCAGCAATTCATTGATTTCCCTAAACCTGGTATTTGCCAGATTATTTATCCTATCTAAAATTAATTTATTAATAGTTCTATCACACAAATATTCTGTAATTTCCGTACAAGTATAATAAGCACCAAATTCTTTTTGGTTAATATATTTCTCAAAAATATATCCCAACACATCGGGGTTAATTTCATCATCTTTTCCTTCAGGAGTATCATTCAAATTCCAAGAGTAACGAGAAAATAAATCTAATACTTGAATAAAAGCTGTATCAGCAATAGAAATATTGTCATATTTTTCCTCAATGGAATGTTTGAGAAATAATCCACCATTCAGATATTTTACCTCACCTATTAATTCTTTTATCGCCTCATCTCGTTCAGATTCTAATTTAGCAAAACCCTCAAAAAATAAACTTTGGAGAAAATGATAATATTGATTTTCACCCCGTTGCTTACTTGCCGTTAATTTCTCCTGTAAATAATCTAAATTTTTCCCATCAATAAATCCTTTCCGCTGCAAAAAATAAACAAACATTAAACGGTTCAACAAAACCGAAGTATACCAACGACGCTCAGATAAATTATCTATGCCTTGAATAAACTTGAGAAACTCCGAATGTTGGTCTTGAAATTCCTGATAAAACTTTTTCGTAACCCGTTCAACATCAAAACCCCGTTGCAATTTTTGAGCAATTTCAACCACAGAAATTGACTCTGTTTCAAATTCGATAATATCAATAACCAGAGAACCTAATTTACTTAAAAATAAATCCCCTGGTTGACCTTTAACATATAAATGGTCTCTAACAAAACGTTTATTATCATCACGTTTTACCCAATACCAAAGACTGCGAGTTTTCTCAGCATCCAGAAAAATTAATAAATTTTCAGCCACCCGTTGTTCAATTTCTTGATGTATAGCTTTACGAATTTTACCTTCAGGAATTTCCCCAGTTTCAGAAGTTACTTCAAAGATAGCAACTTTAGCAGCTTCAGCTATTCTTTGATAGTAATAAATTTTATCGTCGATATCGAGATAATTTTTTTTAGTATTAGATGGTTGTTCCCAACCTAATTCTTCGATAAAAACTTTTTGAAATTGAAAATTATATAAATAGTCGCGAATACGTTCAAAATCCAGATTCATAGTATTTATTGTTGATTATTGATTTATTGATTTTACCACCGTAGGGGTTTGGTCTCCAAACCCTCTTCATACCATTCCCAAAACCTCAAAACCATAGTATTTATTATTGATTGATTTATTGATTTTACCACCGTAGGGGTTTGGTCTCCAAACCCTCTTCCAACCCTTCTGCAAATCCTCCCCAAAATATTAAAACCATACAATAATCCAACACAAAAATTAATGTATAATCCGATAAATGTAGCGGGTTTGGAGACCAAACCCCTACCATAAAATATTGCAACCTAAACC
>NZ_LGSU01000703.1 GCF_002260545.1 Hydrocoleum sp. CS-953
ATCCAAAAATTTTTCTTTGATCTTCGTCCTCCTTATGGTTATTATTTACTACAAAACTTTCGCATTGAACAAAATAATAAAAGATTAATTCCTACTAGCCCTGGAAATTATAGTTTTCCTTTCAGTTTATCCCCTGGAGAAACTATCAATTTCAAAGTAAATTATCAAGCCCAAGGCGGACCCCGTTGGATTTATAATGCCAATAATCAACTATTATCAAATTTCCAACTAATAGCATTGGCAAATTTTCCCAAAGCAGACTTTGCCAGTGGCATTGTTCCGACCGAAACTATCGAATCAAATTCGTCTCGAAAGTTTACTTGGGTATTTGATGATAATGTTTCTGTCAAAAATCCTTTTGGAGTTTTTACTGCCACAGACTCAGTAAAAAATACAGGTATTTTACCTCGCCTATTAATATTAGCTCCCCTATTATTTTTATGGTGGTTAATTCTCTTATATTTTTCCCTCCCTTTGAGTTTGCTAGATGTGACAATCTTAGGAGGAATTTTCTTTGCTTGCTTACTAACTTTAACTTACTTCAGTCGTTTAATTGATGCTAAACTTGCCTGGAGTTTAATTTCTCCAATATTGCTATTTTTAGTTTGGGGTTTAGGCTCAAATCGTCAAGCTTCTTTAGCAGCAATTATTTGTACTATTAGNCTCTTATATTTTTCCCTCCCTTTGAGTTTGCTAGATGTGACAATCTTAGGAGGAATTTTCTTTGCTTGCTTACTAACTTTAACTTACTTCAGTCGTTTAATTGATGCTAAACTTGCCTGGAGTTTAATTTCTCCAATATTGCTATTTTTAGTTTGGGGTTTAGGCTCAAATCGTCAAGCTTCTTTAGCAGCAATTATTTGTACTATTAGTGGCGGAATTTTACCTATTTTTGCATTATTAGTTTCTTATAGTGGATTAACATTAAGTATTGCTGGATTACTTTCTGTTGTTTGGCTAGTAGTTCGACATTGGTATGGACGCTATTCTATTAATAACTCATCTAATTGAAATCCTAGGAGTTTAGTCTCCAAAACTATTTTTATTATCTGAAATAGGATATAGCAATCCACCCTTATTTTGTAATATAGCAATATGATTTGAGTTGTGAGATATTAGAGACTTTTAGGGAACATTTAACTGGGAACAGGAAACAGAGAAGAAGGAAAAAACGAATATATATGAATATGATAACTGCTATATTCTCTCCTTTTAAGGAACAGTAAAATTCTCACATCTGATTCCTGATTGCTATATTTATCATAGGGGTTTGGTCTCCAAACCTAACCAAAGATGGGATTTAGAAACCAAACCCCTAAAGTTTTGTTTCCACAAATCATTTAGGATTAGTATATGACTAATGGATAGAGAGGAAATTATTAAATTAGCAGGATAAAAACTAAAAACATTACCAGGAAATGAATTCGATTTATTAACAATTTCCCAACCAATTTCGTCTGATGCTGCTCTGAATATTACAAAAGTAATCTCTAAACTTTCTCCACTGCTAGGAAACTTAATTTCATTTCACATAACTGAGTTTTTAAATGCTCAGAATGAATTTAATAAATTTGGTAAATAGAAACGTCAAGACCCTGGTTTTCCAGATACTATTTTTGAAGGTAAAATAACTCCTATTCCTGGACTTGAAATTAAGACTTAGTTTCCTCTAGCTACAGAAATAACTGCTCGTTTTAAAGATAGTCAAAACTATTTTCAATGATGACAATATATATGTTGTTTTGCTCCGCTGGCTTCCTAGCAATTTAATATATGTAAAACCCTATATTTTAGACATTTGCATAGTCTCTGCTAGGTCTGTAGCAGAAACTCGTGACAACCATTATCATAACCCGCCAGACTATCTAGTTTTACAACCAGAAGATACTCAAAAACGGACAAAAAATTTACAACAAACTAACACTAATGGTGATAAATGGCAGGGTAATAATTCTCAATTTCAAGCAGCTCAACAAATTGTCAAAAGTTGGGGAAATGAAAGTAAATATTATCAACCTACAAGAGAATATCAAAAATTATTGCGACAGCTAATTAATCTTTTTCCATATAGATTAGATACTAATTTTGCCAAAATAGATAGGATAGTTCACCCTGAAATAGAAAGCTTCAAAGAAAAAGTCCTAGAAAAAGATATAAAGGGTATATCTATTAGCGAATGGGCAAAATTACTCGGTAGTAAAAATACAGAAAAAACTAAGTTAACTCTTCAAGAAAGGTTATTTATTACAGATATTAACCCTGACGATATTATTCTTTAGCTCTCTGAACACCATAAAAAAAAGTAAGTCCAATCTATCTCTCAAGCAAATGCCTTACGACCTAAATTTTTAGCAGCAATAGAAGCAGTACATAATCCTCCAAAAGGTTCCCATACAACATCTCCAAAATCGCTAGGCTCTTGAAGAAGGTGGAATTGAATTTATCCCAAACAATGGTGGAGGGGTAGGTGTCCGCTTTCGTTAAAATCAGCAGTTATAATCAAGCTGCTTTAATTTCTAACAAATATTTATCACCTCTGGTATTACCAACGCCAAAAATCTAGTAGATAATTTTTACTTGACTTTATATTCAACTGTTGCGCAACAGTTGATTAAATATTCAATTTAACTTTGATAAATGCAGGACTTACGCTGAGACAATATATATAGGGTTTGCTGAAAAAGTCTTTTTTAAGGAGTAGGGGAGCAGGGGAGCAGTAGGGACGTTGCATACAACATCCTTACGGGAGTAATTTTTTTGCCCAACTCTTCCCCAAAATGCTAAATTTTTGAGCGAAATCAACTGAAAACCAGGCACTTTTTTAGAGCCTAAAAATACTCAAACCTTTATATATCAATACTTAGATATTTAATCAGCAAGCCCTATACTATATAGTCTTAAAAAACTATAGCGCTATAGATATGTAGTGTTTAAAACTCAAAAATGCTTAAATCCTAAATTGGTTCAACTCCAGCAAAAATTCTGGGGGAGTTAGTATTTGTTTTATTTCCCGATAATTTCTAGAGCTAAATAGGGTTTGCTGAAAAAGTATGAGTGGTCAGGGTAGGAGTCAGGAGTCAGGAGTCAGGAGTCAGGAGTCAGAATAAATGGGAGTTATAGAGGAGCTAGCAGGAAGAATAGTCCCTTGATTTTTCTGCTGTAGTGAGTATTAAAGGCTCACTTTTTAAACCTGAATGACCTAAAACTTACACTTNTCAGGAGTCAGGAGTCAGGAGTCAGGAGTCAGAATAAATGGGAGTTATAGAGGAGCTAGCAGGAAGAATAGTCCCTTGATTTTTCTGCTGTAGTGAGTATTAAAGGCTCACTTTTTAAACCTGAATGACCTAAAACTTACACTTTTTAAGAACCTAAAAAGGCTAAAACGTTTATCTGTCAATACTTTGAGGTTTAATCAGCAAGCCCTAAATAGAAAATAAAGAAGGTTGACAAGGACTAAACGAAAGACGGTGCTGAGGCGACACCCCGTAATTTACGATTCCTTGTTTATGCTTTTGCGTACCATAACCTTTATTTTTAGTCAAGTCATAAACAGGATATTTTTTAGCTAAACGCATAATCAAAGTATCACGCCAAACCTTAGCCACAATACTCGCAGCAGCGATCGCCAAACATTTACTATCCCCCTTAACAATAGTCCTTTGAGGTATCAGTAAATCTCTAATTTCTTGATTCCCATCAACCAGAACCAAATCAGGCTTAGGTTGCAGCTGCATAACAGCCCGCTTCATCGCCAATAAAGAAGCTTGCAGAATATTCAAGCGGTCAATCTCTCGAACAGAAGCCATACCAATCTTACAATCCAAAGCCACGGCCAAAATTTGAGTCGCCAAGTGACACCGACGCTTTTCTGCCAACCTTTTACTATCTTTCACCCCACTACTAGCCAAATCATCCAAAACCTCCTCTGACAAAATTACCGCTGCTGCCACCACAGGCCCAAATAATGCCCCACGCCCCACTTCATCAACACCAGCAGTTAGAAGAGAGGATGGATAATCAATCAACTCAGAACAAGTCATAAGTACCATTTAAAAAAGTTTGCTACAAATTCTTAGCATTCAGGACTCATTTCAGTTATCGTTTAGCCTTCTAGGTCGTAACTGCCTCTTGACTCCTGGGTCGGAGCTAGACTTTTTCGTATAGGGAATGCTCCGCAAACATGTCGCCGAGCGTTAACGAAGTTGTGCGGAACGCTAAACACTACCTCCGGCTATCCAAGGGGAGGCTATTGTCCTTATTTTTTTGTTCAGACAAATGATCTGCTGTCTTAAAAAAGAAGTCCTTTCTACAGTTG
>NZ_LGSU01000704.1 GCF_002260545.1 Hydrocoleum sp. CS-953
AAAACTCACTATTTATACTCCAACTTCTGACAGTCTTTTTATTATTTTCCAGATAATTTTGAATCAGATATTCATAGACAAATTGTTTTCTAATACTTCTACTTTTAATTTCTTCTCGGTTTCCTGGATTGAGATAATAGTCAAAGTTGGCATATTTAATATCAATGATTTGGAGAGAAATTTTGCTCATAATTTTTTTCAGGAAATTCCCAAAACTTTGATTAATTTCTTTGAGAGACCGGAGTCTATCTTTATCCCGAAATAATGACAGATAAAATATATTATCTTTGAGCAGAGATTCAGACCCCAATACATAATCAATGAAGCGTTGAAAAAATCTGTCGGATGATAAGATGCCAAATTTCAAAGCTAGATAAAATACATGATTCAAATTTTTCATCATTTGTAGTTGTTCGACATTAAAATCATCCAAAATTTCCCAATAAGAATAAAACTGATTTGGCAAATAATGAACTGTCAGTATTTCTCCGTCAAGTTTGCAGAATTTAGCTAAATCATAAAAAGTATGATTTTTTAGTTCTGGGTTTTGGTGAACAGAGGCAATTTTTAATTGATATTTATTACATTTGAAGCTGGTGTAGTAGCGTAAGTCATTCCAATTTTTGACTTTTTCAATTTGATATGAAGTCTTAGATGAAACTAAATCTAAAAGTGCGGAGTTTGAGGAGTTATCTTTAGTCTGAAATGAAAGAATTACAGCATCGGGAAAAATATCTTTATCGTTGACGTGGAAAATATTACTCAGATCGATCATTCTGTTTTTATAGTTCAAATGAGCAATTATTTCTGAGGCAACATATCGACTATTCAAATAAGAGACAAAACATGAATTTGTTTGTTTAAGTAAATAAGTTAAACACATTCCCTCCCAAACAGTATGAAAATTATTAAATCCCCATATTTTGCCGTCTTTTGTGTCATCCAACTCTCCGAATAAAAATTTCTCAATTGCATCATAAAAATCCCAATAATCTATATCTTTCAACGGAGTATATTTATCAATTTTTCCTAAAGCATCTCGTAAAGTATCAATAATTGATGGATAATTAGTTTCGCTAAACAAGCTATATTCATCCGCAATATATTTTTCTCGAAATCTAGTAGATAAAGCAGCAATTTCTGGATTGATACTTTCCCCTAATTTTTGCTGAATCTCACTAAATAGATAACAATACATTGCCACAATATCGGAGGCTTCATAAGATATTTGTTGTTTAGATGCGTCAATAGAGTCTATAAATATTGCACCATTGTTTAGGAAAATTGCTTTATGAAGATAGCGATGAATTTTACTATAGTCTATTGTTTTAGATTTACTGATACGGGAGACAAGTGCTAATATTTTTAACTCATCATAGATATTTAAGATATGATCTAAGGCATCAAGTTTGCTATAAAAAATGCTTTCTTGATTATCATTGATGACAACTTCTTTTCCCGCTTCTTGTTGCAGTACACCGTCACGGTCATTAACTTTGATATTTTTCTGTAAATATCCTTTTTCTTGATAGATTTTCTGCACAATTTTCAGGAGTTTATAGAGTTTGAAAAACAATTCACACTTAAAGTTGAATCTATCAATATTTGGATCGTCCTGAGTAAATCCTTTTGGTAAATGAAAAATCAACTTACCTCTCTTTTTCTCAATTCCGACAAAAGAATATTTAGGGTTGACTTGAGGTTTGATTTTGGCAAAATTTATCATTTTTGTCAGGAAGGAAGAAGGAAGAGGGAAGAAGGAAGAAGGAAGAGGGAAAGATGGAAGAAGTAAATGCTGAAAAAAATGGGAAAATAATAGGTAAGCGGTAAGTATTCAGCCATCAGCTATTAGCGCTAGGTTAAAGTGTTTAGTATTTAGACTATATATTCAATTTTTGTCAAAAGCAATAGGGAATATAAAATCTAGATAGATAACAAAAATGCGAGTTATTAACTCCATAAATTGGCTTTATTTTTTAAAAAAGCTGAGAACTGAGTGGTAATAGCTGAATACTTACAATGATAGAGATAGCTATCTAAAATCAATTGAAGTAACTATTTTTCAGCATATTTGCAGATAGATGTATTTCTGCTTTCTTTTTTCCAAGAAGAAGGAAGAAGGAATAGAGAAAAAGGAAGAAGGAAAGATGGAAGAAGTAAATGCTGAAAAAAAAGGGGGAAATTATAGAGATAGCTATTTAAAATTAATTGAAGTAGCTATTTTTCAGCATATTTGCAGATAGATGTATTTCTGCTTTCTTTTTCTAAAGTGGTATAAAATCCCAATCGTTAGCGATCGCCAAACTAAAAGACTCATTTTATTCTTACTCCTCCCATTGCTCAAACACAAAATTAGGTGAAAATTTTTAGATCAATTTCCCAAAATAGTACAAGAAAATATAGGGATGCTGTTAAGATTCAAGAATTTTGTAGGGGTTTGGTCTCCAAACCCTCTTCAAATCTCCAAACTTCTAGAGGAAGTTAGAAATTATCAATTAATATTTAACCAACTTTGATGAAATTTCTATTGCGAAATCCAAGAAGTACCGACTATCTAAATCTGAGACTGAGTAAAAATTCTTATTGCGACATACGCAATAGAAATAAATACCTAAATCTGAGACTGAGTAAAAATTCCTATTGCGACATACGCAATAGAAATAAATACCTAAATCTGAGACTGAGTAAAAATTCCTATTGCGACATCCGCAATAGAAATAAATACCTAAATCTGAGACTGAGTAAAAATTCCTATTGCGACATACGCAATAGAAATAAATACCTAAATCTGAGACCGAGTAAAAATTCTTATTGCGACATACGCAATAGAAGTACCGACTATCCAAATCTGAGACTGAATAAAAATTCCTATTGCTCCATAAGCAATAGAAGTAATTGTCTAAATCTGAATCCGCAATAGAGTAGCTCTTGAGATTACAGAACAGCAAAAAAAATCTTTAACTGAACTGTATTTATCTATAGACTCATCTTTCTTCCTTCTTCCTTCTTCCTTCTTCCTTTTTCCTTCTAAAAAGTCAACCATTCACAGGAAATAATCCCATCAATAAAATCTTCAGATAAAGCAACAAAATCAGAATAAGTAATTAACTTAATACTTTGGCGATCGCCCTTCGACAACAAACTTTCTAAAGGTCTTCTATCTCTAGGAAATACACTATCCCACAAATAAAACATTAATTTATTTTCTATAGATTCTTTAGTAACTTGATTATTCTCCGACTTCAAAAACCAAACACCAATTTGTTTATCTTCGATGCGCCGAATAACTTGATGATTAACCTTAATAAAATCATTTAGCTTATTCACAAAATCCAACCATTTTTCCTCCCTACCTTCTATCAGTATATCCTTAGTTTTTTCTCTGCCATAACCAGGTACATCCACATATTCCCAATCCCATCTTCTTTTAAAAGCACTATCCAAATAATATATAGACTCATCCGAAGTATTAATCGTAGCAATAATTGATAAATTTCTCGGAATAGAAATTCTCTGAGTTGTCAAATTTTCTAATACTCGTAAACCATCTTGATTATCATTCATTTCTAATTTCATTTTTGTCATCTGACAAAACACATCAAAATTACTTCCATCCACCTGTATATTTTTATCAGTTGTTTGAGCATCATATCCCATTGCTCGTAACAAAGCGACTATTTCTAACTCTGATAAATTCACATCATAAGTTGACCAATTATCTATTTCTCTATCTAACAATTGAAAAATCGGACCAAAAATAGCAGCAGCATTTCCTCTATTTAATTCATCAATTACCAAGAGTACATTTTGGTTACTACCATCAATTAAATATTTATATGCTAACCCTAATACTTGGAGAAAATGACCGGGATAAAATTTATAGATAACAGTACCACCCGCAGTAGTTTGTGGTAATAATTTTCCCAGAAAGTCTGCATAAGTATATTCAGGATGAAAGACCGTTTTAATTGTATTTTCCCAAGATTTTTTTTGCTCATTCCATTGAATTTGTAGGGAATTATTTGCTATTTCCCGTACTTTATAACTTTTGCCTGTACCAGGACTACCAAATAAAATTTTTTGAATAGGTTTTGTTGCTTGAGCTATTTCTGACATAGATTAATTTCATAAGTCTACTTTGACTATTCAGAGTAATGTAGACATAGTTATAACAGTGTACTCTTGACTATTTAGAATATACCTGAAATTATTATTTAGCAAGTTTTAGTTGCAAAATTAAGTCGAGGAAAAGAAAAAATCACTTTGAGCAAATTCTTCTATGACAGAAGAGGTAATGATTAATTGTTAATGATCAA
>NZ_LGSU01000705.1 GCF_002260545.1 Hydrocoleum sp. CS-953
TATAAGGAAATATCCTAGCACTTTTTTTCTATAATAGAAGGCTTTAGACCTTGGTTTTTGGGTAAAAATTTGGCGTTCAGCTATCACCTAACCTTATACCGTTTCACGGAATTCAGGCATTAAAATTTAATAGATAGAAAACTTTGACTTAACAATAGTTTCAACGGATCATTTGACATAATAACTTTGAAACTATTTATGATATCCTTAAAGTAAAATGGTATTAGTAATTGCTTAATTCACATCAATTGCTGAATGCTTAGGAAGGAACAAAGGTATCAATTCAAGAATTAATAATTAATAATTAATAATTATCTCTTCTGATCAAGAATAGGATTGACTAAAAGGATTTTTTTGTCTTTGTTTCTCTATGAATGGAGAGGCTTTATACCTTAATTTTTAGGTAATGAAGCGGAATATATTCCCTTAATCAGGTATGATAAAAATTTAGTAGTTAAATTTCATTGGGAAGCTCTGCAAAACGGCCATTTTACAAAAAATAAGATTGTTTGATTGACTACTCCCCGGACTAAAGTCACGGGGATTCTAAGCAGATACTACGCAACAGGATAAATCCGTGTTGCTTCGTCTATTCTTAGCTGACCAAAGATATATTCTTTGGGGACAATTTCATTGTGCCCCTACACAGTCGGCTTAAGTCTAAACTTAGCTTTCTGCTTACTTTTGTGATGATATTTGCAGCTCCATTACAGTCTGCATTCATACACCAATTATTACCTGTTCTATACAAACCACGCTGTCTTGATGCAGTCGCTCATGGGGGAAACCCCCTTTGGTGGCGCTGCATCGCTTTGTTCTTTTTCCTGATGGTTTCCAATCATCGGGTTTCTGACCATAATTAGGTAGATAGTCGCCATCTAAAAAGGAAGCAATACTTGTATAACTTTCTTCTATTTCTAAATATATTATTCCATATTCAGAACATAATTGAGCTATTCTTTCTTTGAGTCTAGCTGTAGGAATTGGTACAAATTATGAATTACTTTTTTTCCCAATTCTATTTCATTTTTCTGACCTTTATTCCAACCAAAAACAATTGTACCGAGCTGATTTTTAAACAATGATTAATGACTATTCTGGCTGCTTTATTGATACCGTCACGCATTTGGCGTTTACGCTTTTCTGTAATGGCAGCTAGTCTATTTGACCAAAATCCTTGAGGCTGATTTTCTTTAATAGTTGATACTTATTTGTTGCAGGTACGATTCATTGATTTAATCTGTTTACCATCTACTATCAAGCTAGTACCTACATTAGATATACAGGTCAACCAATTATTTAAACCATGGTCAATTCCTAATACATTGTCTTGATTTAATAGAGGTTTAACTACTATTTCTTTTTCATAGATAAATTCTTGGGTAAAACATCTGTTTATCGGTAATATTCTCAGTTCTTTCAGAGATGAAAATTCTAGATTACTCGGCATTGGAATTAAAAAGCTATCTACTCCAAACCAGGGTTTACAGGTATTCTAAGCGTGATACTCTAAGCGTGATTCTCTTTAAGTTTTAATGCTTGAGCCGGGTAACTAACTGTCGTCATTCCCCCTTTTTTTCTGTAGTTAGGAATCTTTGGTCTGTTTGTGATTTTACCTTCATTATAGGCAATAATAAGACCATAATAAAACCTAAATAATTCCGCTACAGTTCTCAATATTTGTTGTGCTGAAGAGCGAATGTAGAACTTTATAGTGATTGTTCTTTTTGTATACCTTTTCTAAGTCATACTTGCCAATGGCTTTTTGAGACTTAAAATATAGTTGCCTGACATAATATATTCCCATGTTAGTGAGCTTGTGAGACTGTTCACATAAGAATGTTAAAATAGCAATTAATTCAGAATTTTTATTTACTAAAACTTGCTGACAAGAGTACATTGGAAAGGGGCGGAACGAAAACTTATTGTCGATCATAGTACGACTAGGACAACTAAAGTTGTCTAGTCCAAACGACTACCTTGTTTTCATCCCCCCAGTTCAGAGATGGGGGCCTTCAACGTTGCTTTTGGGTCAAATAAAATACATCGGATTAAAATCCGACTCCTCGCCTTTCATCCATCGCTTAAAAGACGATAGCTTTCATGCTCCCGTGTTATTTAGGTAATTCCCCCATTACTTTAAGAAATATATGACTGTACAAATATTCAACAAAACCTTAAATCTTCAAAATCTCCAAATTCTAATAGTATCTCTACTATTAGTTATTTTGGCCACTATTGTGCCAGTATCATCTGCATCCGCAACAGGAGTTTATCAAATGCCCAATTTAACGGCAGGCGATCGTACATTTATCGTTGATGATGCAGATGTTCTGAGTCGAGTCACTAAGAGTAAACTGAAAAATTCTTTGGAAAATTTGGCCAATGCTACAGGAAATGAAGTTAGATTTGTGACTATCCGTCGCCTAGACTATGGTGAGACGGCAGATAGTTTTACTGAGAAACTATTTGACAAATGGTTCCCCACTCCAGAAGCAAAAGCTAATCAAACTTTATTGGTACTAGATACTCTCACTAATAATGATGCAATTCGTATTGGTGATGCAGTTCAAGAAATTATGTCTGATGAAATTACTCAGAGTGTAGTTGACGAAACTATTCAAGTACCTGTTAGAGATGGAAATAAATATAATGAGGCTTTTTTGGCAGCTAGCGATCGCCTAACTGCTGTATTATCTGGAGAAACCGATCCAGGTCCACCAGAAGTTAAGGATGAACTTTCAGCACAAGTAGCAGCTACTTTTAAGTCAGCAGAAGAAACTGATGATCAAAGTGCAACTATTGTGGTGGTTGTATTGTTAATCGTTGCTACAGTTGTGCCGATGGTTACTTATTTCTGGTATCAAGGTTTTTCTGGATAAAAATTAAGGAGAATGGAAAGAAAATATAGTCTAACCATTCTCCTTATTTGGCGTTGGTAAATCAAGAGATGAAACTTTAAGAGTAGTCTGTTTCTAATACCTCTAAATATTTAACCAGAGGAAGTGATAGATATCACCTCTAGTAGAAAATCATCCCACCAATTAACAACACCTTAAAGCTATGAGCTTTTCCTGACAGAATGCTCCGCAAATAGTATTTAACTGGAGGGGTAAAAATTAAAGGGTTAAGTAACCCACAAGAGTTTGAAAAGGCGCCTGGTGTGTGTTAATGGAGGTTTAAATAGGGCTTGCTGATTAAATATAAAAGCCTTTACAGATAAAGCTTTTAGCGTTTTTATGTCTCAAAAAAGTACCAACTTTTAGGTTAAAAAGGTGCAAAAATTGAGCAAAAAATGCTAAATATTTAGAGAAAAATTAAGGGGTTATTCTTTTGACTACCTCCTCTAAATTCCCCATTTTTCCTGAATTATGACTCCTGAATTATGACTTCTACAACTACTCAAAGACTTTTTCAGCAAGCCCTAAATATCCCATTATGAACTGTGATAAATTGAGTATTGAGTGCTACTTCAATTAATCTTGAATATATTCTTTGCCATTTAATAAAGCTATTTCAGCACGCAAAAATTCTCTTCCTAAATAAGCAGCATGATCTAACATTGTGACTTGACAAGGGTGGGTTTCTTCAAATATTTTGATACACATTTCTTTTGCGGTTCTAGCAGTAAATATTGTAGTTTCTTGACGTTCTACTTTTCCTTTTACTGGAATAGGTTTTCCTGTTTCTGGATCTATAGCTAAACCTCGTTCATCAATAATATTAGTGAAGTGTTTTGCACAAATTAACCTCGCTTTTTGGTCAATAAAAATAATGAAGTAACCACCTGGATCGAGGTCTATGTGACGTTTTGAAAGCTTTTCATCAATTGTGGTTATGTCTTCAAATTTTAGATTCATAGTTCAAATTTATAATTACCTGTATTTTATTCTACATTTTTATCTGAATTTAGGCATAATACTACTAGCATAGCGCAATCTTTTTGGCGAGATAAATTTTGACCAGTATACTCGAAACAGTGATTTATAATGGTAATAACAAATATTACTTTTCAGTCAATATCTAGTCTTAGGAATTATATCTCAAGATTCAAAGGAAGATAAAAATAGAGAATATATCTAAATCAGATATAAATCAAAAGATTAAATCAATTATTTTAGTTTGGTATTTTTTTGGAAATCAAAGTTTAGCCTAGTATAATCAATTATATGCCAATTAAGAACAGAAAACTACTTATGTTATTTTACTAGGAAATTCATAAACTAGGCAAAAGAGGATTTTTTTTCGGAAAATATCTTGAATCTACTCCATGACAATAATCCTGAAAATACTTAGACCAACCTGAGAGAAAATTTTT
>NZ_LGSU01000706.1 GCF_002260545.1 Hydrocoleum sp. CS-953
AATAATTAATAATTAATAATTAAATAATTCTGGTTTAAAGCCTCCCCTTTTAAGGGAAAAAAAGTGCTCTTGAATTTCCTTATCTTCAATTCCCGTACGCTTTTAACCAGAGGTAATTATCAATTATCAATTAATGAACTGAGACTGAGAAAATATCTTCTCCAAGAAATTAATTTGTTTCATCACCGCTTCGCCATGACAATATCAGACTTTGTGGATATTACCTTAATAAATTAGCTATTAATATCTGGACTTACGCAAAGTTACTGTATATAGAGTTTCAAAACTATAACGTTATAGTTTTGAACGCTATATATATGATTTATGCGTAAGTCCTAAATATCAATAAAACTATCAAAAATAACGTGCTTGAGATATTCAATATATTTAGTTATTTATTTTCTTATGACATAACAAAAAAATTTTTCTTTCCTTACTATTGAACTGACTCAAACTTCTGAAGTGAAATGAGATTTCAAACTCTCCAATGCTTTTGAGTAAGTGATTATTTAAAGTGAGAAATAACTCAACCTGCTAGAGATAGTATGTCTCAAATAAGTTAAGATAAATTATCTGAAGAAGGAAGAAGGAAGAAGGGAAAAGTTAATAGGTATAGCCTTCGGCAAGCCACTTAGCGTCTACAAACCCCAAGCAATTCTATACACCCTGTAGACGGTGAGGTATTAAGCTCATAGAGGAAAAGATAGACATTAAACATATAAAGTAAACATGAACCTAAGCTTCAGGAGATTATACCAATTACCATGCATTAATGCTATACTTTAGCTATACTTCAACAGTCCAGTATTTACCAAAATTTAAAGTCTGTTTTTAACAATTATTAGTTAGTTAGTATAGATTATCGCTACTTTTCCTCTCCCCCCACCTCCCACACTCCCGNATACCAATTACCATGCATTAATGCTATACTTTAGCTATACTTCAACAGTCCAGTATTTACCAAAATTTAAAGTCTGTTTTTAACAATTATTAGTTAGTTAGTATAGATTATCGCTACTTTTCCTCTCCCCCCACCTCCCACACTCCCGCACGGACGCCCTTATGCAACGTCCCTCCGCCACCCAATCATATATAGCAAAATTTTTGAGAAATGGTATTAGCCCTCTAGCTTAGTTCAAGAAATCCTGCTAGGTAATGGCAAGTATATGAATGAAGAATATCCTTGGGGGGGTACGGGGATTGTCAAAAGATATCTGTTGTCCATTCCTAGTATAGTTATCGTGACTTAATTTAACACGCCAAAAATTATCTATAATACCTTATTTTATAACACTTTCACCAGAAAACCTCAAAAATAAAATTTTTTCTTTAACAGCATTGACATATTCTTAAATCAGAATTATTCTGATTTACATCAGTAAAAGCTGATACAAACTGAATTGCTAATCTACTAAATCATCCAGAGGTAAGTTATGGCTATTGAGCAAGTTCCTGACGTAGTATTCAAAACCCGTGTCCGTGATGAGTCTGTTCCCGGGCCAAACCCTTTTAAGTGGCAAGACAAAACTACCCAAGAAATTTTTGGTGGCAAGCGTGTAGTATTATTTGCCCTACCTGGTGCTTTTNTAAAAGCTGATACAAACTGAATTGCTAATCTACTAAATCATCCAGAGGTAAGTTATGGCTATTGAGCAAGTTCCTGACGTAGTATTCAAAACCCGTGTCCGTGATGAGTCTGTTCCCGGGCCAAACCCTTTTAAGTGGCAAGACAAAACTACCCAAGAAATTTTTGGTGGCAAGCGTGTAGTATTATTTGCCCTACCTGGTGCTTTTACACCAACCTGCTCATCTACTCACCTACCCCGATATGAAGAACTATACGATGAATTTAAAGGACAAGGAATAGATGAAATTATTTGTCTATCAGTAAACGATGCTTTTGTAATGTTCCAATGGGGTAAACAGCAAGGTGCTAAAAATGTATTCCTACTACCAGATGGTAATGGAGAGTTCTCTCGTAAAATGGGAATGTTAGTAGAAAAGTCCAATATTGGTTTTGGTATGCGTTCTTGGCGCTATGCAATGGTTGTTAATGACTGCAAAATTGAAAAGATGTTTGTTGAAGCAGGTTTTAGTGACAACTATGGTGATGACCCATTTGAGGTATCTGATGCAGATACAGTATTAGCCTACCTCAAAGGTACAGAAGCACCAAAAGAAAAACCAGCTAGATTAGAGTTTGTAGGCTAGTATCAGTCTCTGATATTAATTAAATAAAAAGATAAAACGCTGTATATAGCAATTAGANAAAAGATGTTTGTTGAAGCAGGTTTTAGTGACAACTATGGTGATGACCCATTTGAGGTATCTGATGCAGATACAGTATTAGCCTACCTCAAAGGTACAGAAGCACCAAAAGAAAAACCAGCTAGATTAGAGTTTGTAGGCTAGTATCAGTCTCTGATATTAATTAAATAAAAAGATAAAACGCTGTATATAGCAATTAGATTTGATTCTGTGAACAGTAAAGTTATTTGTCAGGCTACAATCTTTTCAAATTGCTATATATAGTGTTAATTTATCTTACTCAGCAACTATACCTTCAATAATTAGGGTTTGCTGAATAAGTATGAGTGATAAGGGTAGGAGTCAGGAGTCAGGAGTCAAGAGGAATGAGAGTTATAAAGGAAGTAGTCTGAAGAATGGTCCGTTAATTTTTCTTTCCTAGTGATCCTTTAATCCTAACTTTTTGAACCTTTTAGACCTAAAAGCTTACACTTTTTAAAGACCATTAAAAGCTAAAATATTTATCTGTCAATGCTTTTAAATTTCATCAGCAAGCCCTAATTAATAAGTAGTAGTGCAAAATAAATTTCCTAATTGATGAAGCCATTCATATTCAGAAGTAAAAGGCAAGAGAAAATTGGCAGGATGTGTAATTAATTTTGCAACCTGTTACTTACCAATGGATAATTGATAATTAATAAATTCGGCTTTATTGCCTCTTATTTTAAGGATTAAAAAAGTGCTAGGAGATTTCCGACAATTCAATCTGATGGTTTTAACCAAAGGTAATTATCCATTATTCATTATCCATTATCCATTATCAATTAATTAACCCTCCTATTTGATCGGCTTCAGTTCATCAATAATCATAGAATTTTTCCCTATCGAAAAATATCGTCTAAACTTAATTCATAAAATTTACTACAAAACATATTATTAACTGAGGAATTGAATGATAGTTTGTTTATTTGAACACTTATAAGAATGACTACTGAAACTAGACAAAAAAGAATAGGAATTTTTGACAGTGGGATAGGTGGTTTAACTGTTTTAAGAGAGTTATATAGACAGTTACCCAACGAATCTATTCTTTACTTTGGCGATACAGCAAGATTACCTTATGGAACAAGAACTACCGAGGAAATTTTAGAATTTGTAGATGAAATTATCGGGTGGCTAGTCAAAAGTGGAGTTAAAATGGTATTGATGGCTTGCAATACCAGTTCAGCCTTAGCTCTAGAAAAAGTCAAATCGAAATTTGATATTCCTATTCTAGGATTGATTGTACCTGGAGCTAATGCTGCAGTCGAACAAGGAAAAAGAATAGGCGTCATTGCTACCCCTGCAACTGCTGCAAGTAATGCTTATCGTTATGCTATTTTAGAAGCAAATGCTTCTGTTCAAGTTTGGCAAGTTGGTTGTCCCTATTTCGTACCATTAATAGAACAAAATCAACTACATGACCCCTACACATATCAGATAGCAGAAGAATATTTAATGCCTTTAATACAGCAACAAATTGATACATTAGTTTATGGTTGCACCCACTATCCTTATTTAGAACCAATATTGCGGTTATTATTACCTAAGTCTGTGAATTTTGTAGACCCTGCAGTTTATCTAGTTGAAGTAGCTGCTAGAGAATTGGAAATTATGAATTTGCAAAACTATAAGACACCAAAGCCAACAAAATTTGTAGTTAGTGCTTCTCCTCAAAAATTTGCCGATCTATCATTACAGTGGTTGGGTTATAGACCAGTTGTAGAAGAAATTTCTTTGCCAGCTATTTTAGACAAACCTCTTTCTATCTAGACTATATATCTACTAAATTTCCAAATTTACTGAAATTTGCTCTTCTAGCAATGATTTTCATCCATTAAAAATCACCTCTTCTTGAAAAGAAGAGGATTAACTAAAAGGAATTTTTGGGGACGGGATTTTTTCCCTTAAAAGGAGAGACTTTAGAGCTTTTCGGAATCCTTTTGACTTTTAGAAGAAAGAGGAAATACTTCTAATTCTTCTGCTGAATACCAATCATTAGGTTGGGGTGTTTCGAGATTATCTGGTAATAA
>NZ_LGSU01000707.1 GCF_002260545.1 Hydrocoleum sp. CS-953
CTCTTCCCCCTCTTCCCCCTCTCCTCCCACACTCAAATTCATAGATCCCTTCAGGGGTTCTATATGCTCTAAGTCTTTACCAATAATACTTTCAGTTAGACAAGTAAATCGTTTTTTAGAAGAACTTTGTACTCTCCAGTTATTAAAAAACATTCTGACTCCAGACAAAAACATCCCGACTATTATTATTATCTCCAACTACTAAATTAGTTGCAAAAGAGTCAAAAGCGACAACTTCCCCGAAAGCAGAAATCGCCGGATTAAAAGAAGTCAAATTTCCTTCTAACCCCTGATAATTTACCGATATTTTAGTCGTGACTCCATTTAGCAAATCCCGCACAAATATATCATTAGTGCCATTGCTATCTCCAGGCACCAGTAACGGATCGAAAGAATCAAAAGCGACAAACCTACCATCACCAGAAATCGTCGGTGCAAAGGAACTTCTACTAACTTGATTACCAAAAATATCTACAGAAACGCGAGTTGTGATGCCATTTAGCAAATCCCGCACAAATATATCTCTGACACCATTGATATCTCCCGGTACTAGATTAGTTGCCGTAGACTCAAAGGCGATAAAGCGACCATCATTAGAAATAGAGGGAGCTATGGAACTTAAATTTCCTTGGTTGCCTAAAGCATCTATTGAAATACTGCTGGTAATCCCAGTTAGGGTATCGTGCCAAAAAACGTCTCTGGTATTATTAGTATCTCCTGCCACAAGATTAGTCGCAAAAGAGTCAAAAGCGATAAAGCGACCATCAGCAGAAATAGCGGGGTTAAAAGAACTAAAATTTGCTTGATCGCCTAGGGAGTTTCTAGATATTTGGGTAGTTATACCAGTTAGGGTGTCATGTAGAAAAATATCTCTAGCGTTGTTAATATCTCCCATAACTAAGTTGGTAGCATCAGACTCAAAAGCAATGAAGCGACCGTCGGCAGAAATAGTGGGATTTATTGAAGCAGCATTGCTTTGGTTGCCTAGAGAATCTACAGATATTCTTGTAGTTGTACTGGTTAGGAAGTCTCTGAGAAAAATATCGGTTGTATTATTGTTATCTCCTAGCACTAAATTATTGGCATTAGAGGCAAAGGCTACAAAGTGACCGTCACCAGAAACAGAAGGATGAAAAGAATTGAGATTTCCCCCAACTCCAAAAGAGTTTACCGAAACAATATTTGTAGTTTTAAATTCTCTATTTGTAATAAAAATATCTGTTTGGTTATTTGTGTCTCCTATGACTAAGTTATTAGCAGCAGATTCAAAAGCAATATAACGACTATCAGCAGAAATAGAGGGATTAATGGAAAAGTTATTTCCTTCATTTCCTTGAAAATTTACCGATAGGCGATCTATATTTGTTTTGGCAATAGTATTTGTCATTAGTCATCTCCGAAAATTCAAAATAAAATCAATTACTATCCATAAATTATCAATTATATCTCCCTGTTCCCTGTTCCCTGTTCCCTGTTCCCTCTTTTCCGGAGAGGTCTATTATATTCCTAAGATGAAATTCTATGTTCTTGACTCAACAACAAAATACCCACAGTAACAATAACAATACCCAGAATTTGCAAACCATTAATAGTTTCTTGAATTGTTAACCATGCTAAAATTGCTGTTAAACTGGGATTAGTCGCGCCAATAGTTGCAGCAGTAGTAGCACCTATCAACTTAATTCCGTAATTAATCATTAAATGACCGCTCAAAGTAACGATCGCCGACAGAAAACCACCAACCCACATAGGAGTCCAGTTAAGGTCAGCATTATCTCCCTGCCAAATAAATAAACTAAGAGTAGATAAACCTAAAGCAGTAGCAAAACTAATCCAAGTAAAAGGAACCGGATGTATACCTTCAAAACTTTTTTGTGCATTTACAGTATAGAGAGCATAAGCAAGTCCGGAACCAATGCCAAAAATTACTCCAATTCCGTTGTAACTATCAGATGTTGTCTGAGTATAAGGAATAGTCAGAAAAGTACCGACTAACACAACTAGCATTACCATCCACCGAAACCTTGTTGGAGGAATAGCTAAAAATCCCCAAGAAAGCAGCGAAGTGAATATCGGGTAAGTAAAAAACAGAGCTGAAGCAATTCCAGTTTCGATTAAACCAATAGATAGATAAAGCAGTGCTAAGTATAGAAACATCAACACTCCACCCAGGAGCGATCGCCCTAATACAGAACGTGCTTCTTTATTTCCTAATTCTCTAATATCTNGAATAGCTAAAAATCCCCAAGAAAGCAGCGAAGTGAATATCGGGTAAGTAAAAAACAGAGCTGAAGCAATTCCAGTTTCGATTAAACCAATAGATAGATAAAGCAGTGCTAAGTATAGAAACATCAACACTCCACCCAGGAGCGATCGCCCTAATACAGAACGTGCTTCTTTATTTCCTAATTCTCTAATATCTTTCCAGGTAAGTGGGTAAAGTCTTGTCGCAAAGGATGCCATCAATGGAACTACTAATAACATCCGCATAAACATTAGTAGAAAAGAATTTTGTAGGTTAGGTATAACAAATCCACCTGTGGGAAAAATCCCTAAAATTATTTGTTCATTGAAGAGAATTCTGACAATGACATTTTGGAAACAAAAACAGAATGATGCCAATAAAACAATAATAAAACCAAACATATAGCTAAAGTTATAAGTTAGAAGTCAGAAGTTAGTAGGGAGGAATAGTTATTTGCCCGTACATTCTTACTGTGACTATATTTGATAATTTGATAATTTCCGCGCCAGTAATAGCGAATACTATAAATAAATTAGACCTCGCCTTTAAGAGGGAGGTTTCAATAAAGGGAAGTTTTCGGACTTAAAAAAAATAGTAGTCTATACTATACTATAAATTTTCTTAGACTCAACTAAATCAACTTTTTTACTGCCAATAAAAAAATGCTATGTCTTCCATAAAAAGACATAGCTATTATGAATAATTTAATTTTGTTTAAGCATTCAGCGGTCAGCTATTAGTTATCAGCTTCATTACCATTAAATGCTTACCGAAAAATTAAGGTATAAAGCCTCTCCATTCATGGAGAAAAAAGCGAGAAAAAAAATCCTTTTAGTCAATCCTATTCTTAGAAAGAAGAGGTAATAATTAATTATTAATTATTAATTATTAATTATTAATTATTGAAGAGCTTGTTATTTTTGTTTGCTCTTCAAAATAGAAGCACCACCAAATGTACCTAAAGCTAATAAACCTAATATNGTAATAATTAATTATTAATTATTAATTATTAATTATTAATTATTGAAGAGCTTGTTATTTTTGTTTGCTCTTCAAAATAGAAGCACCACCAAATGTACCTAAAGCTAATAAACCTAATATTGAAGTCGGTTCAGGAACAGGAATTAAATTGATATTATCAAAATTCACATCACCAGAACTAGAAATAAAAACCTGAGTAATATTTTCAAAACCTTCTAATGATAAAGTTTCAAAAGGTAAGGATATATCGTTACCAATAGAATATTCTGTAAATTGACCAAGCACTGGCATTGTCGGGTCAAATGTTGTAGAAATTAAGATTTGAGTATCATCAGTTGTATAACCATCAATTGTTCTTTCATTATTCCGCAATTGATAATCTAAACTTTCTAAATTGAATTCACCACCATTTTTTGCAGTTATAAATATACCTAAAAGTCTGGACTCTTCGGGATCTTCTCGGTTAGAGCTAAAGTGTTGAGCTTCATAACTATTACGAGCATGAAAATGTCCTGTTTCACTAAAAAAAGCTTCCTCAGTACCTACTTTCCGTGTTGAAAATGCTGCTACATTAAATCCCTTTTCCATAAAACATTCAGCTTTGGTCAATGGAGAATTACAGGTATTAACATCGCTAGTATATATTTCTGCATCGAAAGTTATTGTTGCTGCTTTAGCTTCTGCACTACCAACTAACAACATAGCTAAAGTTGCAAAACAACCAATACCTGTAGTTTTCAAATTTTTAAACATAATATTATTGATTTTCGGAGCCATTTTTGCCTATCCACTCTCTTTACAAAATCATGTTTCTACAAGGAAAGTTAAAGACCATTTACTGAAACTTTCCCAATTTATAATTCCTACTTTGGCTGTTACAGCATTCTCCATATTATACTCTATTATTTTATTTAAGTTTACTAACCCTGAACTTGCCTCCTCAATGAGGAGATTATTTGATGGCAACATGACTATAGAGAATTATTCTGCTGCTAATTTTGTATTTTTCCTCGTTGCTGCCTTTAGTGAAGAAATTATTTATCGCTTAGGAATACAAAACTATTTAGCAATACATCTAAACTGGCGACATTCTCGCTA
>NZ_LGSU01000708.1 GCF_002260545.1 Hydrocoleum sp. CS-953
TTATCAATTATCAATTATCAATTATCAATTATCAATTATCAATTATCAATTATCAATTATCAATTATCAATTATTGAATCCCCTACTCCCTACTCCCTAATTTACCCAAATCTATATCCAAAACCTCTAACAGTAATCACATAGTCTGGTTTACTAGGATTTAACTCTAATTTTTCCCGTAACCAGCGAATATGAACATCAACTGTTTTACTATCCCCAATAAAATCTGGTCCCCAAACTTGTTCTAACAATTGTTCGCGAGACCAAACTCTGCGTGGATAACTCATAAATAATTCAAGTAAGCGAAATTGTTTGGGGGAAAGTTTCACTTCTTCACCTCTAACCGTTACTCGGCATTCTTCGGAATAAAGGATTATATCTTGATACTGAAGCATAATTGTTTGGGATACTTGACCTAAACGTTGGCGACGCATCATAGCTTGGCAACGAGCCATAAACTCCCGCATCCCGAAGGGTTTAGTTACATAATCATCAGCTCCAGCTTCTAAATAAAAAGCACAATTATTAGCACTGCCTCTTGCTCCTAAAATCATTATTGGTATTAAATTACCTTGATGTCTTAACATCCGGCATAAATCTAAACCATTAACGGAGTCAAGAATTAGTAGATTGAAATATTGCTCACCTTTAACTGATAAAGAATTCTCAAGAGTGGGAATAACACTACGCCCGTCTGGAGCAATAACTACTTCAAAACCTTGTTCTTCTAGAGCCAGGGCTAACATATCCCGAAACAGCTCTTCGGTCTCTAATAATAAAACTTTGCTATTTGTTCTGACGGCAGACCTGCAAAGACTTTCGCTTAGATCTGGGGAAAACATAAATATCGCTTCTGGTAGGTTTGATGGTGAATTATTAATGTTGCCTTACAGAGAAATTAGGCAATTGTTAGTTAATTGTGTAGCTAATTAACTCAATTAATTTTTAACCATCCAACTGCCAAAAGCACTGGGTCTTTCTCCCATTGATACAATGCTTTCTGACTATGAAATATTACTAGGGCAACCATAGCACTAGCCGAATTTGTTCTGTAGTCTGGTTTTTTGTCGTTTCTAGAAAACGGTGTTAGTTTACTAAGCATTGCCCACTTTTATTTTGCATTGTTATGCTAAATACAAAACTTGGATGCCCCTATAGTATGACTAATAGGTTAAGAAAGGGTTATGTTTAGGTTATCAAAAGGTTAAATTATTAAAGTTTAATACAAATTTTATCAAATATTGCTACAAATTTCTAGAAGTGTGGGACTGGTAATAAATTCTATNATATTTAGAGTATATTAAAAAGTTTAACCCTAATTTAAGGTTAGATTAATTTTTTTACTTATATTTAAGATAAAAAGTATAAATAATTCAAAAAAAGTCAAATATGTTACTACACTTAAGTACCTGGCCTGAAGTTGAAGCTTATGTGAATCAATCTCAAGGTATTATTCTGCCAATAGGTTCTACTGAACAGCATGGACCTACAGGATTGATTGGTACAGATGCTATTTGTGCAGAAGCCATCTCAAAGGGAGTAGGAGAAACTGTACAAGCATTAGTGGGACCGACCATTAATGTAGGGATGGCGTTACATCATACAGATTTCCCAGGTACAATCAGTCTGCGGCCTAGTACGATGATTCAGATGATTCGTGACTATATAGTTTGTTTAACTAAGGCAGGATTTACCAAATTCTTCTTTATTAATGGTCACGGAGGCAATATCGCGACTTTGAAAGCTGCCTTCTCAGAAACTTATGCTCATTTAGCTGATTTAAATATTGCTAATGCAGACCAAGTTAAGTGTAAAGTCGGAAATTGGTTTATGTGTAGCTCAGTTTACAAATTAGCCAAAGAGTTATATGGTAATCAAGAAGGCTCTCACGCTACACCTAGCGAAGTAGCTTTAACTCAGTATGTTTACCCAGAAGCAATTAAACAAGCTCCACTTTCAGAAGATGTAGCTAGTGGATATTCAATATATAGTGCTGCTGATTTTCGTCACCGATATCCTGATGGTCGTATGGGTTCTAACCCTGCATTGGCAACACCCGAACATGGTAAGCAGTTTTATGAGTTGGCAGTAAAGGAGCTAAGTAATTCTTACTTGGAGTTTATTAATAGTGATTAGGGAGTAGTTTAGAATTTAGAATTTAGAATTTAGAATTTAGAATTCATAATTTAGAAGTTAAATTCTTGCCGTAACTAAATTAAAGAGTTTGAGAATGTCCTAGAAGCCATGGGTAATGGCGACTGCTATATAAGGATAAGGAACTCCTTCTCCTTATCTTCCCTTGCGGGGAAGAGGGTTGGGGGCTTAGATTTTTTTTGATAGCTGGTAACTAATTAAGGCTGGCTGAATAACCATCAAAGAATTGACAGATTAAAGATATTAGCCTTTTTTCGTCTCAAAAAGTACCAGTTTTTCACTTTGTCAAGCTGAAAAAGTTATAGGGCTACGCGCTAGGAACAGGGAACAGCAAACTGTTAAAGGGTTTCAAGATTTAGAAATGTCCTAAACTATTTGCGTAGTGCTATAGTATTTTGGGCAGACAACGGTAGAAAAACCAAGGGAAAATTCTGACTCCTACCTCCTCTATAATTCCCGTTCCTTCTGTAGGGGCGATTTCCTAACGGAATGCTCCGCAAACGCGAATCGCCCCTACTACTCCTGACTCCTACCCTTACCAAAATATTTTATTCAGCAAACCCTAATTAAGGCTGGCTGAATAATCATCAAAGAATTGACAGATAAAGATATTAGCCTTCTTTTCGTCTCAAAAAGTACCAGCTTTTCCCTTTGTCAAACTGAAAAAGTTAGTATTTTGGGCAGACAACGGTAGAAAAACCAAGGGAAAATTCTGACTCCTACCTCCTCTATAATTCCCGTTCCNACTAAATTATCTCAATCAAAAACGACGCATAAAAACAGTAAACCAGTAGACAAACAGCTAATATATATTACTTTTTTATCACTTTCAGATAACTTCTTGTCTGAAAGTCTTATTTTGAAATATTACTTTATTCTTACTGACAACCCTAAGTAAATCCTCTACTGTAAAAGTATGGAGAAGAAACAAAGAACTTCTCTCCCAAAGCAGATATTAAGTCAGAGGTCAAGATTGTGAATAACCAATTAAAAGTATCCTTAGCAGGTGTTTTAGCAACCGTTGGTCTCTGGGGTTTTCTACCTCAATCAGAAGCTAAAGCAGGACAATTTGAAACTACTGACAAAGTAGTTTTCACCTGTGTTTCAGTTAATGCAGCAGAAAATCAATACGCGACTGTTCCTCAAATAGTTCGTGAAACACGGGATACAAGTGAGCCTGGAATTTTAGGCGGATACCCCCTAGTGAAACGAGAAGTTATTCAAGTTTCCTCTAAGCCAATGATTGTATGGACTGCAACTCTTTCTTCCGACCATCCTAAAGGTGCTTATACTCCTGACCGTCGTTGTCAAGCAGTTAGCACTCGTCTAACTAACCTTGCTTATGCCCTAGGGATGGAAACTTTCGCAGACATCAGTCAAATTGGTGTTGTAAACCATGAGCAAGTGGTTTATGTTTCCCCAGAAGAAGAGCCTACTTTTGAGAATGTAGTCTTCACTTTAAAGCCAGAAAATCGTGAAAAAACAGAAGAAATTCTAACTCAATTTAAGGATTTCGGACAAGGTACTGCTAGTGATGAGCCTATCTACGAATAAGTGATTTTAACAGAAATGTTGAGGGAATAACTAAGGAAATAAATTTTCCCTCTTCACTTCTTTTTATTGACTTATAACTATTAACTATATAGGTTCTCAAGTTCTAGTGAGTATTAGTTGAGTAGTATCTAAAACTATCCCTAATTTAAAGTAAAATTCTCTCCCAAACTTATTAATATGGGAATATGGGGAATAATAAATCAAAATATGTAGATAATGCGCAGGTGCTTTTATCAGACACTCATAGCTTAGTTTTTTCTAAGTTTGTGTCTGTTTTAGCCACTTGCTCAATAAATTTATAATGCAATTATCTCAACTATCAAAATTATTTTTAAACTCAAGGTGAACTGTAAAAATACGGTTGATTTACGGTATAATAAAATAACGCTAAAGCGTTAATTTGTTTGTTCAAGTATTTCAATTAATTGTCAAGAGGAAAGCCATGAAAATTAAAACTACTTCAACTTTATTTACTGCAACACTAACAATGTTTTTCACTGTTAGCTTAACTGCTAATCCTGCCAAAGCTGAAGAAAAACCAGTAACTAATAATATTGGTTCCTCAGAACAATTATTGAGTACCAATGCTAATAGTTTGTCAAGTGGTAAAAGTATGAGTT
>NZ_LGSU01000709.1 GCF_002260545.1 Hydrocoleum sp. CS-953
CATTAAAATCATAACACTACATATAAATTTTTAGGGCTTGATTATAATGAATAAATTGACATTTATTTTCTTAATTTATCCAAGATTTCCTCAGACAATTCATTAATAATCTTAACCAAAAGATCTTGATTGTTGCTCAACTTCCTTAACTATAGTAATTCATGGTTCCAGAAGGTGGGGAATCTGAAACTGCTGCTAATTTCAGGTACTTTAACCAATAAAAAAACGATGGTAATTTATTTTTTGTTGGGGATCTGAGTTATTAGCATAAAAATCATCTGGGCAACGATAATTTATTCATTTTCTGTACTTTATTTGTACCCATAAATTATGCAACTACTATCAAACACAAGTTATAATTTATTAGTATTATCAAGTTAATACTTGTGAAAAATCTCCCATAACTTTTACCTCTGGTTTTAATAACAAAGACCACTGCTTTTCTACCTGTTCTTGAACATGGTAAATTAGTTGTAAAATTTCGTTAGCTGTAGCTCCCCCACAGTTAAGAATAAAGTTAGCATGAAGGTGAGCAACTTGGGCCATACCTATTTGATAGCCCTTAAGTCCAGCTTGTTCAATTAACCAACCAGCCGGTTTTGGTCCAGGATTCCGAAAAACACTACCACAACTAGGTAAGTGATAAGGTTGGCTACTCCTGCGCTTGTGAAAATTTTCAGAAGTTATAGTTTTTACCAGAGCAGGCTTTTCCCCTGGTTGTAACTGAAAAGTAGCTTGAGCTACCACAATAGATTTACCCTGTAGCTTAGAATAGCGATAGCTGTATTCCAAATCTTGAGCAGACAAAATATCTATCTGACCATCAGGCAACATAACATGGGCATTCACCAATATATCAGCCATACATTTACCTTGTGCCCCAGCATTCATTACCACAGCACCACCAACAGTGCCAGGGATACCAACAGCCCACTCCAAACCTTGCCAGCCCATTTTTGCAGCCTTCCAAGCAAGACGTGGTAATGATTCACCAGCACCCACAGTCAGAAGACCTGTTTCTGGTTCAAAAGATATGTGACGGAGATTACGGCTACTAATAACTAATCCAGATAAACCACTATCGCTAACCAGCATATTAGAACCTGCTCCTAGCATAGTTATTGGTAATCCTTCAGAGTGAGCAAACTGAAAACTTGCTTGTAGTTGATCTAATCTTTTTGGTGTAACATACCATTGAGCAGGCCCTCCGACTCGGAAAGAAGTTAGAGGAGCTAGAGGAACATTAGACCTAATTACACAATCTGTTCCTAATAACGGGATAGGTTTATACTGTGGCCTTTTAGCTGAACTAGCTATGTGATAAGAGAGAGTCATGGTCATAACTAATAACTTGAATTATCGTAATTTAAACAAACTCTTTTAGAGTTATACCAATTAGATAAATATTTGCTACATATTGGTAGTCGGCTAGGAGGATGAGATATCCTATGGGTACTATAAGTCATATAGTACAGGAGATATATATTCAGGAATTGTCAAACCTGCTTCCTTGTTCTGTAATGAACCTTTAGCCTGTAAGATTATTTGATCGAATTGGTATTATTTAACTCAACTTAATCTTTTGCATTAAGCTATTTCACGCTTATACGACCTGGTAGTGAGGTAGTTGATAATATGCCATGAGTTCTGGGATAATGTGATTCAGGTTACCAGCACTAAGAAATATTGCCATATCCCTTGGTTGTAGAACTTCATGCAAAAATTTACTCACTAACTCTAAAGATGGTTGATAATAAACCTGTTGATGGTAAGTAGAAATTGCTTCAGCTACTTGTTGGCCATCAATTTGACCATCAGATGATTCTCCAGCACTATAAATATCAGTAACAATAACCATGTCAGCGTCATTAAATGACTTAGCGAACTCCGAAAGAAAAGTCTGAGTACGACTATAACGATGAGGTTGGAATATAGCAATTACTCTTTCGATTGGCAATAAGTTATTTTGTTTGATGAAGGGTAAATTTGTTGTAAATATATCAGACTTTGGAGTTAATTCCTGACTTTTCCGTAAGCGAGCTGCAGCCAGAGTTACATTAATTTCACTAGGATGATGAGCATAGTCATCAATAAATACAATACCGTTACATTCTCCCCGATGTTCAAACCGACGATGAGCACCTTCAAATTTAGCGATCGCCGAGGAAATAGCAGAAAATTCTAAACCTAATAACCTACCTACTGCCACAGCAGCCAAAGCATTACTTAAGTTATGTTTACCTAATAACCCTAATTGTAATTGTCCCAAAAGTTGGCCTCGTTCCCAAATACGAGCCGAGGTAAGATGAGCTTGATAATCTACACAATCTACTGTATAATCAGCCTCACTTTCAGGATTAATACTGTAACTAATAGTTGGCTGAAGTTTATCTTTAACTGTCGAGCAGTCAATACAACCTACTAAACTCTGACAATTTCCTTTAAATACTTGGAAAGTTTCGACAACTTGTTCTAAACTTTCATAATGGTCTGGATGGTCTAACTCAATATTAGTGACTAAACCAATATGGGCAGATAATTTAACTAAAGAGCCATCTGACTCATCTGCTTCTGCCACCAGATAAGGACTTTCACCTAAACGAGCGTTACCTTCCCAAGCGTCTACTTCTCCACCAATAACAATGGTGGGGTCTAAACCAGTCTCTAAAAGCATAAACCCAATTAAACTGCTAGTTGTAGTTTTGCCATGGGTTCCCGCTACAGCTATGCTTTGATAATCCTGAATTAGAGCAGCCAATAAATCTGAGCGATGGAAAATTGGACATCCAAGTTCAACGGCTGCTTTATACTCGGAGTTTGTTGTATTAATTGCTGTCGAACAAACTACTTGCGGTAGTTGATAAATTTCTTGGTTATTTCCTACTTTAACATTGTGTTTTTTTGTCATTACTGCTCCTGTATTTACACGGAGATCAGTAGGGGATAAATTTGAATTAGAATTGTTTGACAGAGATAAATTTTGTTCTTCAGTAGTTTGTTGAAATAACTCTAAATTTTTGGCTTCTTGGCGCCAAAATATGTGCGCTCCTATTGCTTCTAAGCGTTTTGTTATATGGCTTGATTTTAGATCGGAGCCATAAGTAGGCAACTTGCGTTTAGCTAAAATATAAGCAAGAGCCGACATTCCGATGCCACCAATACCAATAAAATGAAATGGCTTACCACTTAAATCAACATATTTACTCATTAATTGCTCCTTACACACCACTCCGCGTCCTTAACACGCGACATCATACCAGGAATTTTTTTTTTTAGATAGAGTTTAGCAGTAATTTAGGAAAAACACTGGTTAGCCTCGTGAATAGTCTCTATCTGTTGTGATTAGTTTGTTTTATATCAAGTATTTACCCACTGGCCAGTATTTTTCCGGACATATCTGAAAAACAGATTGAGGATTAATCATCAGGATTTTTTCCCAAAAGAACAAATGTTTCTAGTAAGTAATCAGAAAAAAAAATTATCATTCAAAGTTAGTATTTGGACAACAGACCATTGAAAGATGTAGTAAGATTAAAAGTTCATACTTATCATTTAACTTGAGCAACATCTGCTTGTTAAAATTGAGGACATCGGTTGAGGTTGTAGGGAGAGTGCATGGGACGCTTCTATTGCTGAAGTCAGAAATCATCAAGTTCAATTTTTACCAAATAAGGTCTAAAGTCTCCCCTTTAAAGCTATGCTTTACCCATAACTCTTGAAACCCTTGTGTGGGGAGTGTAGGGAGTAAGAATTTTGTCTACAGCTCTCAAAAAAATGTATTTTTCAATACACTTTTCTTCGGAAAAAACCTATCCAAGACATATACATACTTTGTCTATTTTGTCAAGTTTTATCTTAAAGTAAAGATGTGGGAAATGAATAGCCTTTAAAGGGGATAAAAAAAAGAAAATTCAGTGTTTCAAGGCTCCCTATTCCATTTAGGTACTGTTAACGAAGTTCCTCTGCAAGAGGCTAATTGATAAGTGAAATTGCCGTTACTGAAATATTGTGGTTTAAAGCGCCTCCCCTTTTAAGGGGATAATAAGTAAAAATTTTCCTGTTCGTCAATCCTCTTCTTTTCAAGGAGAGGTAATTCGCGCATTCTACATTCTAAATTCTACATTCTTGAATAAATTTTAGAGCCTTGAGAATGTCCTAACGGCTCTGGCGACTGTGATACAACTTCAAACTGTTAGGTTATGACACTGCCTATAATTTTTATTTAGTTGATTATTAAGTCAGCTAAATATTTGCTTTAATAAATTACTTGGGATCATAATTAACCTACAAAAAAATTATCAAATTACCATTTTGCTGTATGATAATCC
>NZ_LGSU01000071.1 GCF_002260545.1 Hydrocoleum sp. CS-953
GAATTAATTCTCCCAACTCAATCATCAGGCGATCGCTACCAACTGTGTCTCCTAACTATTGTCCAACAGTTGAATTAATTCTCCCAACTGAATAATGAGGCGATCGCTACCTTTTCAACTTTCTCTCCTATTTGCTTTCAGAAAAGTTTCCATTGAATCATCCATAGCTTCCACCCATGGGGTAGGATGAATAGGAGCAACAGTCCCAGTTACAGGGGAAGAAAATGATCGATTACGGTAAGTCATTATATCTTCTTCTTTATGATGTATCAAATCGTAAATATGTTTACGAATTAATTCAAAATCAATTTTGGGATAATCACTTGCATTATGTAGCTCTTTTACATACTCTGTTTGAAAATCAACCATCTGAATTATATCTTCTAATTTTTCCTCTTTTGTTACCCATTCATTAATATCATTGTCAACTTCACTATCATTTGGAATTTTAATTTTACCTAAAATTACATCTCTAACATACCAAGCTTGACAATCAAACATATTAAAAGTATAAATCTGATTTTGCATCCCTAAATACATTAGTTTATGATTATCTTGCCAAACTACTCCTTTATAAAGTTTAGGTGGATATAGCCTGTTATTTGTTTTTAATTTTAAACTTTCTTCTAAAAAAGGAAAATGATGTAAATATCCAGTACATTTTTCGGCCCTGTTTTTACTGAGTCACANTCCGAAAAATCCAGTACATAAAATCAAAACATCTGCTTCTTGAGTATGACCATCCTTAAAAGTAGCTTTTTTTCCTTCTAATTTATCTAGATAATAAACTTCTTTTATTCCTTCAGGCCATTTCAAACCAATGGGATTATTTCTATAACCAATAGTTACAGATTTTGCTCCATACTTATAACATTGTAATGCAATATCTTCTGCGGAATAACTACTTCCTAAAACTACTATATTCTTACCCCTAAATTCTTCTGCGTCTCTAAAGTCATGTGAGTGCATAATTCTTCCTGGAAAAGAGTTCATTCCTTCATATTCAGGAATGTAAGGAACAGAAAAGTGACCTGTGGCAACTACTATATAATCAAATTGTTCTTCTGCATATTTATTTTCTTTTTTGTTTAACGATGTAACTTCAAAAATACTGCCATTAAAATTAACATTAGTAACTGTAGTATTAAACTTAATATACTGTTTTAAATTACCATTTTTGGCTCTCCCCACAATATAGTCATACAATACTTCACGGGGAAGAAATGAAGGTATTGGTTTTCCAAAGTGGCGATCGAAAGAATAATCAGCAAATTCTAAACATTCTTTAGGTGCATTTGACCAAAGATGTCTATACATACTATTATGAACTAGGTCTCCATATTGATCCGAACCAGTTCTCCAACTATAGTTCCAAAGACCTCCCCAATTTTCTTGTTTTTCAAAACAAACAATTTCAGGGATATTTTCACCTTTTAGTTCAGCTTGTTGGAAAGCGTGTAACATTGATAAACCACAAGGTCCTGAACCAATAATTGCAACTTTAGCCATATTATACTCCACTAATAATTAGTAAAAAAGAACATTAGAATAAGAGCTTTAGCGTCTGAAGTTTTTTTCAAAGCTTGGGAACCTATTCAGATTAATTTCCATCAGAAATATTATAGTCAAAAATACTTTTCAGGTTCCATTAGGCGTTTGAAATAAGTGAAAATTGAGCGATCGCTACCTTTCCTACTTCATCTCAAAACTATTGCGCAATAGTTTAATTAATCGTAGCACAGGCATCCTGGCTATTTTTTTTCTGACAGCCAAGNCTCAAAACTATTGCGCAATAGTTTAATTAATCGTAGCACAGGCATCCTGGCTATTTTTTTTCTGACAGCCAAGATGGCTGTGTTACTATGGTATAATTGAAGTAAAAAGTTAGCTATTGTCACCTTTCCTACTTTATCTAAAAAGTATTGCGCAATAGTTTAATTAAT
>NZ_LGSU01000710.1 GCF_002260545.1 Hydrocoleum sp. CS-953
ATATGGTTCTGTTTGAGGTACTTGAATTATAGTTTCTACTTCACGATTTTTACTAACTTTATTTACTATTCGTTTACCAAATGTAGGATGATGGTAGAGATTAAATTTTTGACCGCTGGAATTAATTATAGTTATTCTTGTTGCTGTCTGAAAAAATTTAATTCCGTTGCAAAATTTCAGTAATGCTTTGTCTTTCTTAATTTGATTAACTTGTTTAATTGATTTAGTTAAAACCGTACTTAACTGTCGAATTGTTTGAGCTACCACAGGAGTTAAATAATTTATATCTTGGGAGTTAATAATTTTCATAATACTAATAATACTCTCTTGGGTTTTAGATACTAATAATACTCTCTTGGGTTTTAGCAGAATCATTAAAAGGTATAATAGCGATATAAGCAGTAGCAAATAACTTTTCATCGCTGTTCATTGGAAACGAAATAATTGTTCTGCAAGAATTAACTTCTATAGAAGGAGGTTTATTTAGCTGTGGTAAATACTTACTAACTTGATAATATGTTGCAGCTAGAGCATAATGACTGGAACTATCTAAGGGACTATCAACAATAATCTTTACTTGAGGAAGAGTCTCGTGAAAAAAACTTTTAATTTTGCCAGAATTGAGAGAATAAACTTGACTTTTATCTCCATTAGCACTTAAATCAACCCATTCACAACTTACTGCTTCTGTTTTAATTCCGAGGCGAGAGGCACCAAAAATTTTTGCTCCTGTTAAAGTTGCCCCCGTTAAATCTGCTCCAATCCAATCTACTTCAATTAAACAGGCACTTGATAAATTAGCATGAACTAAACTAGCATTTAAAAGGTTAGCTTGGGATAAATCTGCTCTACTTAGGTCAGCACCACTGAGTTTAGCATCACTCAGACTCGCCCAACGTAGGTTAGCTCCATTTAAATCAGCCCAACGTAGGTTAGCCCCACTTAAGTCAGCTCCATTCAAATTTGCACCACTAAGATTAGTTTGTCTCAATTCAGCACCACTCAGGTCTGCACCACTCAGGTCTGCACCACTCAGGTCTGCTCCTTGCAAGTTAGCTTCTATTAAATGAGAGCCTGTAAGAGAAGCAAAACGCAAGTTAGCTCCCTTTAAATTAGCGCCACTAAGATTAGTTTTTCGGAGTGTCGCTTCAACAAGACTTGCTCCACTTAAGTCAGCTAAAGAAAGATTTGCCCCACTTAATTCTGCCCTAATTAATTCTGCTCTGATCAATTTTGCAGCAATTAATTGAGCTTTTTTCAAATTAACTAAAACTAGGTTCGCCACATTCAAATCAGCGCCATTTAAGTTTGTGCCACTAAGATGCGCTCCATTAAGTTTAGTAATATTAAGTTTAGCTTTACTAAGATTAGAATCCGTTAAATTTGCACCGCTTAGGTTAGCAACACTGAGGTTGACTCCGCTAAGATTTGCGCCACTGAGATTAATACCAGTGAGATTGGCCTCAAAAAGATTGAGGTCAGTAAAATTTCTTTCACCAGCAGCATATTTTTGTTGAAGTTCTTCGATTATCATTAGGGCGCACCCTGGTATCATGCCCATTACATTATGATGAATATAGGTATTGTCGGATTAGGTTTAATTGGTGGCTCACTTGGATTGGATTTAAGAACCTTAGGTTATCGTGTTTTTGGGGTCTCTCGTCGAGAACAAACTTGTCAAAAGGCAATTGCTCTTGGAGCTGTTGATGAAGCTAGCTTGGAACTATCTTTACTGTCTATTACTGATTTAATATTTATCTGTACTCCCATCTCCAGTATTATTCCTACTCTAGAACAGCTTATTCCCTTTATTTCTTACTCTGCAATTCTAACTGATGTGGGTTCTGTTAAGACACCCATTGTGGAAGGTGTTTCTCAAATTTGGCCTAATTTTGTAGGTGGACATCCCATGGCGGGTAAAGCAGAAAGTGGGATTGAAGTGGCTCAGTTGGGTTTATTTAAGGATAGACCTTATGTGCTGACTCCTACTGAAAATACTCCCCTAGAGTCTGTGGAGAAAGTTGAGACAATAGCTAGGTTGCTCCAGAGTCAAGTTTACTTTTGTGACCCCCATGAACATGATCGAGCTGTTGCCTGGATTTCTCATTTACCTGTGATGGCCAGTGCTAGTTTAATTTCTGCCTGTATGAGTGAGACTAATCCTACTGTTGTTAAGTTAGCACAAGAGTTGGCTAGTTCTGGTTTCCGTGATACTAGCCGAGTGGGAGGGGGTAATCCAGAGTTAGGACGAATGATGGCCCAATATAATAGTTTAGAGGTGTTGCGATCGCTCTATTCTTTTCGTGAGGAAATTGATGGGTTGATTCAAGATATTGAGCAGGAAGATTGGCAGATTATTGAGGAAAAATTGAGGTCTACGGAGCAAAGTAGAAGACTCTTTCTTAAGGAGTAGGGGAGTAGGGGAGTAGGGGTTAAAAAAGGGGTTTGCCGTTTAACTCTGTAGTGCTTGACCCACTACGAATGACTAGACTTTCAGACCTTTGAGTAAGTTTGAGTAAGTTTAGTTGAGCGGTGAGTAATCACTTTTATTCAGTATCAAGTCTCAATAAAATCCTGCTTTTTTATACAAGAAATTGGTCGAAAATTCCTCTCACACTTCCCACATTCCCCACACTCTTTACCGAAAAATTGCAGTCTAAAGCATCCCCTTTTAAGGGGATAAAAAAATAGAATATTCGCCAAGGTTAAGCCTCCTTATTTCAGAGGTACTGATAACTGATAACTAAAATGAACTATGGATTAAATTCTGCATAATAGCGGAGATAATTAACAGTATTTTTGACAAAACCTGCTATAGGTACAGCTATTAATAAACCTAAAACTCCCCATACTTGCGCCCCCACTAATAAACTCAGTAAAATCCAGACAGGATTAAGACCTGTAAACCCTCCTAGTATTCTGGGGGCAACAAAATTTTCAATTGCTTGTTCGATTAAAACTATCACAATTAAAACTTTTATTCCGAGCCAAAAATTTTCTAAAGTTATTAATAAACTGACGAGAGTTACACCTAAAGCAGTACCAAAAGGAACTAAAGTCATCAACCCAATTCCTATACCAAATAATAAGCCAAAAGGAGTTCCTAGAAATAATAAACTTATGGTCATAGAAACACCCATCAAACAAGCTAGTGTTGCTTGACCAATAAAATAATTTTCAAAATTTTGTCTAAATGATTTGCGGATATGAATATCTAGGTGATTAGGCAGCCAATTAAATATTCCATTCCAAAGGCGATCGCCATGTAACATTAGATAAAAAGTAATAACTATGGTAATTAAAATATCAAAAATTCTACCTACTGTATTGAGAACAAAACTAATAATTTCTCCTGTAATATCTTGCAGTTGAGAAGATAAACTTTCTGTAAATTGATTTGCCCAAACTGTTAAATTAATTGGTAATCTCCGCTTATATGCCCATTGGTTAAATGATTCTAATTGTTGATTTCCAGATTCTAGCCAACTAGGAAGTTTTTCAATTAATCCAGTAAGTTGTTCTAATAATAAAGGAATTAAAATAACTGCCAAAACTAATATAATTACTAATGCTACTAAAAATACTAAAATAACTGCTCTGTCTCTTTTAACTCCATGTCTCTGCAAAAAAAGCACTGGGTAATCTAATAAAAATGAGAGTAATGTTGCGGAAACAGCTATTGTAATTATTCGACCAAAATATTGAAATATTTGTAGTAAAGCCCAACCATTTATGACAATTATTGGTAATGCTAAGTACCAAAATAATCTTTTATTAAGTAAGTTCAGCATAAATTAGTTTTTATAGGGAGTAGGGAGTAGGGAGTAGGGAGTAGAAAAGAGAAAATACTATTTTATATCATGTCCGGTACCATTGGTATTGTAAGCACGAAGGTAAGGAAAAAGAAAGAAGGCTTTAGTTATCTAGGAGAGAAGCTTTAAGAGAAGAAAAAACCTGACATAAGGTAAATATTTCCCCAGCTTTTACACGACGCGACCATACCAACGGACATGATATTATCAATCTCCTAACACTTTTTTGTAGTGCTATAAATAGTCAAAGTCTGTTAAAACTGACTAAATTTTTCAATAGCAGTTATTTGTTGATGACTGCTGTTTTTAGGTTCTGAATTAATTCTAAAATTTACTAGCAATATAGAGCTACGCGCAAGTCAAAAGTCAAAAGTAATCTCTGAGTAAGTTTTTCTTAGGTCAATGCTCCGCAAACAGGATTTACCAATTTCCTAATCTTTGCTTCGACTACTATAAAATCATTTATTGAAGAGGTAAAAAATGGCTTTCAGTAATTTCAAAACTATTAGTGAAGTTCT
>NZ_LGSU01000711.1 GCF_002260545.1 Hydrocoleum sp. CS-953
AATATAAAACAACTGTAAAACCTTTAGGTATTAGAGAAAATGTATGTATGTGTTTAGTGTTTCCTTTATCTCTAAATAATCTGAGAGACTCATTCCTTAGATAGCGTTGCCCGTCAACTATATCAAGTTGTTTAAAGTTTTCTAATTCATAATACCCACTTGCTTCTAAAATTTTATTAAAATTGGTTGTATCATCACTATGTTTACCCATAGCAAACCTTTTCAAATAATCGATCATGTAGGTGTAGAGAATTTCTGAACCCTTGAGAGTATTTATGCGCCTGATACTACTCATTGATACATCACTCCACCCAAAAGGATCGATTAAAAAGAAGGAATGACCTTTGCGATTTTTGGCTGTATCTATACAATGATAAACAGCATTTTCAAAATCCCTACAAATAAATTCACACTGCTCTATTAAACTACCAAAATCTCCAGAAATTTCATGTTGTTGTTGATTTACTAATTCTTCCAGACCTGCTTCTAACATAGAATAATTTTTCAAGCAGTTTATATGATTTTTCTTGTTATCTATAAAAATATATTTAACATTGAGCGGATACTTGCGTTTACATTTTTTCTGAGCTGAACGAACAGCTTTAATGATTCTAATAGGAGAACCTTCCCACTTTCTTGAATCCTCTTGGTCATCATACATACCACCACCACAAAATCCATCTATGAAAGTAAAATTTTCTTCTCCACGCCTTGTTTTCTGATGAAGAGTTATAATCAGATTTTCTATATATTCTTCGATAATTTGATGCTTTGCTTTAGTATGAGGATCTATTGTAGGAAGTTCACTACCATCAGCACCCCATTTTGCTTTCGAGTTACTCATTATTGCTTTTCTCCAGAAATAAAATTATTACAAAATTATCAGTCTTTTTTAGTCTATAATTAAAAATTTTCTAACATAAAACAGCTTATTAATACTTGCCATAACACACTACAAAAAAATTCCTTACAACTGAAGAATAAGAATGATTCTTATAGGATTAAATTTATAACCCAACTAACTCACCCTCCTCCACACACCCACACTCCCATCGCCACAACCCGCCGCCAACATCTGACCATCTACACTAAATGTTACCGCATTTACTACCGCTTCTTGACTCAAGACTCCTACTTCCTCCATTGTATAAGGATTCCATAAATACAAATTCCCATCCCGACACCCACTCGCCAACATCAAACCATCCGGACTCATCGCCACGCTATTCACTCCATCAGGATGCTGCAATACTCCCAATAAATCTCCAGTCGCTAACTGCCACAACCTCACAGTATTGTCACTACTACCACTCGCTAATATCTGACCGTCAGGAGCGATCGCCACACTTCTAACTACATCACTATGACCAGTCAAGGTCAACAACAATTTTCCAGTCGCCACATCCCATAACTTAATCGTCTTATCCCCACTCCCACTCGCTAAAACTTTTCCATCCGGACTAATAGCAACCGACTCCACCCATGCAGTATGACCTTTCAAAAATCCTCGCATTTTCCCACTACCGAGATACCAAACCTTTACCGTCTTGTCACCATGACTGCTTGCCAATATTTGACCATCTTGACTAATAGCGATCGCCTGCACAGCACCCCAGTCTTGACCAAACCAATTCCCCAAAGTTCGCACCAACTTTCCTGTACCCAAATTCCAAACTTTTACCGTACAATCATTACTCCCACTCACCAAAGTCTGACCGTCCGGACTAAAAGCGATCGCCTGCACCCATCCCGAATGACCGAACATCCAACCTCCTAAAGTCCGAGGTTCGCTCCTGGTTCCCAGAGTCCAGACTTTAATACTATTATCTTCTCCTCCACTCACGAGAGTCTGACCATCAATACCAAATGCTACAGTTCTCACTTTGTCACCATGACTTTCTAAACTTTCCAATGCTTCCCAAGAACTGCCTACTGTTTGCATTAAATCTTTTAAAACTTCTTCTGCTGAATGATAACGTTGTGACAACGAGACTTGCAACATTTTATTAATGATATTACTCAAGGATGTACTCACAGGTCTCGGTAAATGTTGTTGCCATAACCACTCGTCACCGTGACGCAAGTCAAAAGGATCTAGTTGAGTCATTAACTGTATACAAACAACACCTAAACTATAGATATCGCTAGCAAATACTGGTTGACCCATTAATTGTTCTGGAGCTGTATATTCTGGGGAACCGATGACAGTACCAGTTTTAACTGTGGGATGAGTAGAAATAGCTTTAGCAGCACCGAAACCGACTAAACATACATTTTCGTCCCAGTCATATCCGCTTTCATCAGCACCACGACGAATAATATTTTCTGGTTTAATATCGCGGTGAATGACTTGATTTTTGTGGATAAACTGCAAGACTAGCAGTATTTCTCTGAGAAATTTTCTAATTTTTTGTTCGTCAAATATTCCCTGTTCTTTTAACTCTTGAGCTAAATTTTTTCCTTGTATATATTCTTGGACTAAATATTGATAGGATGAGACAACAAAATAAGCTAATAAACTGGGAATTTGGGGGTGTTTTCCCAGTTTGTCTAATTGTAATGCTTCTCTATGAAATGATGTTGATGCTTTTTCTATTTCATTGATATTTTGTGGTACATTTTTGCCTGGAGTAGCTATTGGTAAAAATTGTTTAATTACAGAGATTGGTTTTGATGGAATATCTTGATCGACTGCTAAGAATGTTCGGCTAAATGTGCCGATTCCGATTGGTTTTAGGAGGCGGTAATGTTCTCTTAAGATTAGTTTTGCTCCGCAACTTTGACAGAATTTATTTTTGTCTGGGTTTTGAGGTTTTTGGCAGGTAGGATTATAGCAATAACTCATAAATTTTTCTAGTGAAATATTGTCTATTATACCAAGGGTGAAAAAAGAATGTTACGAATCATAAGTGTGATTAAAGGACTTTACCGAAAAATCCAGGTATAAAGCCTCTCTATTCATGGAGAAAAAGCGGTCGTTAACGTTTGCGTAGCATTCCGTAAGGAAAGTTTTCCGTAGGATGGGATGGATGAGTTACCTAACCATATCCAATCTCCCCTTGAGAAGAAAAAAAATTCCTTTTAGGCAATCCTTCTATTACAGAAGAGGTAATTATTAATTATTAATGATTAATTGTTGAAAGGAGATGTGCCTTTGACAAAAAAGATAATTTCCGCAGCTCAAAAATGGTATTGAAGCCATTCCCATGCGACTCCTGACTCCTAATAAATAGCCTAGTTATTTGTAGCAAACATTTATCAAATTAGTATTATAGCAGTTTCCATTTGAATAGACTACAGTAGGGAAGTTCCATGGAACGTCCCTACAAGGGTTATGATTTTGAATCTGTGGTTCAGGAATCTGAAAAGTGTTGTAGGAACTAATACAAGTTTAATAAATGTTTACTATAAATAGTTTAGTTGCTGCTTAGGAGTCATAAATAAAAAATAAAAAAGCATAAAAATTCTAGATTTTATTGCTCTATCGTAGCGATAAATTTATATAATAAAGAAGCAATTTTATTCAAGAGTTCAATTATTGAAATCAAAATTTATTGCACCTGTATTATATTAAATCCGCTTGGTTTGAAGTGTTATAAGAAACCGGGTTTATAGAAGGTATATGTTATTCTGGTGGGGAATTTAATACCAACCCGGTTTCTCTAGTTTTTTCTACCTATACTAGCAGATTTGGTATTACAGGATTTTTAATTAATTTAGCAACAAAATTTCATTATTTCTGTTTTTGATAGAAATCCAAAACTTTATTAGTATAGTTAGCAGTCTCGCCTTGATTATATTGCTCTGGGTCTCCTGTCATCCACCATGCTGCTGCTCGACGTACTGCTAATGACTCATCATTACCACTAGCAGCATATTGTTCATTTAAAATATCTTCCATTACGCATTCTAAAACCTTCCTAGCTTTTGTTGTGTTTGCCTCAAATTCTTCCACAGTCATTTGCTTCCCTGGGCAAAGTCTTGACCATCTGAGAATATTTTCTGCTTTAACTTGCCAGTCGCTATATAACCCATCATTTTCTGTTCCCGTTTGTGGTGCTGCTAGTCGTAGAGCTTCTACTAATTTCTCAATGCTTTGGTTCTCTGCTTTTACTGGCATTACCCAAATTGTTAAAACAGCGATGATTCCTAATATAAATTTCATGGTTTTTTACCTTTAAGTGAAAGTCAAAACATAAATTTAATTTTATATTATATATCATAATAAATCCGGTTTAGTTATAAGCGTTATTGCTGAGATAAGTACCAAGTAATAAAAATAATTATATAGAGATTCTCAAATACCACAATAATTGATAAAAAGTTTGGTA
>NZ_LGSU01000712.1 GCF_002260545.1 Hydrocoleum sp. CS-953
ATTTACTTCCTGAAACTATCTATTAACTATGAATTAATATCTAGGAATAACTGAAGTTAGTAGCCAATATAGTTTATGCTTAAAAGTTTTTTTGTGTACATTTTTCTCTACAGTCGTCGGTTGTTTCATTACTTGTAATAATGAACTTAAAGCATAATCTTCAGATGAATTTACTCGTCTATCAAAAAGAGCAATATTCATGGCTAAAGGTAGAGCAATAGCAGCTACATCTGGTTCTAATTCTTCAACTAATAAATCAATAGATTGAGGTATTCTAATTGCAGAACGAATTCCTTGCAATATCTTTTCATCTAATCCTAATTGTTGTAAATTAGGATATATTTCTTCCCATTTAACTGCCCGATCTGGCTCCCCTGCTTGAATAACATAAGCTATCAACCTTTGCAGCTTTCCTTGTTGCTTGGTTGTCATGTTTTGGATCGGTTCGGTTGTTGTTAATTCTGGGGAATTATTTTGATTTTCTTCTTGTTTTACACCATCAACAATTTTTTGCCAATCTTGATTTTCACAAGATTCTGGTTTTTCCACTGTTAAGGAAATACTTATTTTTTTGTCTAGACTAGCATCCAGTTCGGTTACTTCTGCTTTTACTCCCAAAAAACCTAGCCATTTAGCAATTGTATGAATTAATGTGAGACGGGTTGAGTGACAGTTTGCTAATAACCGAACCTGGGTCCGAACCATGGGACGAACGATTTGTGTCAGCATTATGGTTAAGTTACTGTCTTAGCTATAAATTTACCTTTTTAGAGAATAGCTAATTTTTATAGAATGAATGGCAGTATTAGCTACAGATTTTTATTACCATTTCTCTATGAAGTTACAAGAGAAATGGTATAGTTTGATTTTAGTTGATAATTAATTCAACTATTGCGCAACAGTTTTTAGATTTTAGATTTAGATGAACTGGCAGAGTCAAAATTTTTAGTTGATAATTAATTCAACTGTTGCGCAACAGTTTTTAGATTTTAGATTTAGATGAACTGGTAGAGTGTAGAATAACGATAGTGCTACGCAATGCTACGGGAACGCCTAATACCATATCTAAAAAATTAAATATTTAGTCAAAAGTAAGGATTTTTTAGTTATAGGAAAAAATTAATAAAAGATGTCTAGCCCCCCATGGCAACCCTACACTTTGATAACTGTTAACTTTTCTCTGGCATTCTAGCAAAATGTTCTAATAATAGTCGATGAATAAAAATATAGCCACCTCCTACTTTTTGTAAAAAAATTAATTGTGTGGCGTAGTCAAGGAAACGAGAATAATTCCAAGGTATATAACCATTAAAATACAAAATCACTCGTAAAATAAAATGTTTTACACAAGCTTCTCCCCCTCCCACAGCTAATCCGAAAATAAACCCATACTGACACCAAGCGATGAGGTACCAGTCTAATAATTTAGCAGAGAAAATCATTAATATAGCTGCAATTAAACCAAATATCAAAGCATTTTTAGTTGACAATAAAATTCCTTGATTAGGAATAGTTAGTTCTTCTATTCCCGGACCTGTCATACCACGAACTATTCCTAGAGTTAGTCCTAAGCTTAATCCAGATATTGCTCCTCTCAGTAGAGGATGACTAATTTGATTAAGAATTTTTAAATTATAGTAGAAAATAACTGCAGATAATAGACCAGAAATTAGTCCGATAGTTATGCCAATAACTAATTGGTTGATAGTATATTTTCCTAACCATCTCAAAGTAGTGACTGTTTGAATAGTTTTAAATCCAAAAAAACGCCAAAAATATACAAAACAAAATGCTACAAGTAACGCCATTTTAGGCAAATTTAAAAATTGATAAAATAGGTTCCATAATACGAATAATATTATCGTCAAAAGAGTAATAATATAAGCAATAATATAAATTTTATTTTGTACCCAATAGGGCTGCATTCTTTCAATTAAAAATACAGTTTCTGACTCCTTAACCATTTGCTTTGCTAACCAAATTAGCCATTTTTTTACTTTCTCCTGACTATAAGGAATATTAACCGCCTTACGCTTAAACATTCGCTCAATATAAGCATTAAATAAATGTTCTCTCAGTTCAGAATTACTGCGAGTAGGTAACTCTTCAATTGATATTCCTTGATAAGCTAAACTGATAATACTTAAAATCAAAGGATACCGGGAAAATTCTTGTAATTTAACATCAGATTCTAATGCTTTTCTGACTGCTGCTAATTCTGAACCTGCATTTTTTAAATACTCTTGGATTTGCTCTAAACTTAAGGGCTGTAAATAAATAGCTGCTTGAAATTTTAACTGGCTTGAAAGAACTTCATAATCACGAATCCGGCTACAAACTACTATTTCTGTTTGACCGTATTCTTGACAAAATTCATTTAAAGCATCTACACAATATTCTCGTATCTCTCTACTAACTTCATCTAAACCATCAAGTAGTAAAAGTAACCTTTGTTCTTGTATCCAAGCTTTACCAATTTGTTGATAAACTTGATATTTAGTATGTAATTCCCGAACTAACCAATCAGCGATCGCTTGTTTTTTTCCCTCCCAAGAAGATAGGTTAAAAACAACAGGTATTGGTTGAGTTAAATCTGCTTCAGTTCTATTAATTAAGTCTCGCGCTAATTCTAATAAAGTTGTAGTTTTTCCAGAACCAGGTTCACCTAAAATTAATAAAGTTCTACCTGCACCTAACTCATCAAATTTATCAATAATTCGAGTACCGGGCGGTAATTCTTGTTGTGGATTTTCTAATTCTTCCCACACTAAACCCCAAGGACGATTTACTGCATTTTTTCGTTCTTCTAATCCTAGTTCAATTAATACTTTGCCGTGTAAGGAAGTTTCTAAAACTCCTTTCACCCAATAATTTTTTACCTTGTTCAGCAGTATCTGACAGTTCCGATATTCCTGCCGATTCATTGATAAATTAGCATCGGACTTGAGCAGAGAATTATCATCTTTTACTCTCCCTACTTCTGCCAAAATATTATTAATCCAATTTCGACTAAAAATTGTTTCGTAGATTCGATTATAAACTTTTAATTTGCCTCGCTGCTGTACGATAGCTCCAGTTAATCTTAATTCTAATTGTTCTGAATTTTGATGAACTTTTACTCCTTTTGTCTGCAAAATTTTTTGATATAGCAATAATAATCTATGACTTCGCTCGCTTAATAAGAGGCGGTCGCGAATGGTTCGTAAATGTTGTGGTTCATCCTGACTTTCCCAATTATTGATGATTAGATTTTTTACTAAATCTTCTACCCATTCTTTTTCTTTATCAGTGGGTATAAAAGACTCAGCTCTTAGGGTAAGTTGACAAATTTTTTGAGTCAGAAAAGGTTGCCCCCCTGTCCAGTTTAATATTGCTTGTAATACTGCTTGAGGATTAGTCGATTTTGTCGCTAATCCTGTGACTAAAGGTTGAGCTTCTCTGAAAGTAAAACCAGTTAATTCAATTCCACGACCAATATTAAACGGACTCCGCAGTTTATCTTGAATTAAATCGGAGGGAGTTGCTACACCAAAAAAAGAAAAAGTTAGGCGCTTATATTCTTGATTTTGTGCTCTTTTATCGTAACAAGAACGAATGACTGTAAAAAAATCATCTACTTGAAATTTTAAACTGAGAATACTATCAATTTCGTCGATAAAAATTACAATTTTTTTTGGAATTAACTGAAGGATAATTGATTGAATAAATTTACTAAAACGTTGGGCATAAGATAAGTTATTATGTTCGTACCACCAAGTTGTTAAATCAAAGCTATTATATAAATCTAAACTACTAACAATACTATCAATTACACTAGCATACCACTGTTCAGGAGTAATATCTAAATTACCAATTGCACTTAGATCAATACCCGCACAAACAATTCCTTCCGTTTGTAAAATTTCCATAGTTTGTATTCTTAAACTAGACTTACCCATCTGTCTAGAATTAAGAACATAACAAAATTCTCCTGCTTTTAATCCACGATATAATTCTACATCTGCTTGACGTTTGATATAGGTGGGAGAGTCAACTGCTAAACATCCACCGACTTGATATTGATAATTTGTCATTTCAGTTATAGCGCTACGCGCTAGGTAATAGGCAATAGGGAATAAGGAATAGTAGACTTTTAAAGTGTTTTTCGTATAGGGAAAAGTTCCCCTAACAGGATTTAGAAATTATCAAAATTAGTCATAAATTATTTTTTACCTTTTAACTTTTAACTTGCGTGTAGCCTTATATATTCCTCATACCAATAATACTAATTTGCCAAAAGAATGCTATATTTAGGTATGATTTTAATTATTAAGTGATTAACACAGACGGAATGATT
>NZ_LGSU01000713.1 GCF_002260545.1 Hydrocoleum sp. CS-953
ATCTATAATTATCTATATAATTCCCAACTTCCTGTTTTACACTAAAAAAAATGAATGTTAAACAATATGAATAAAATAATTTTAGAACTATCTAAATTAACTTTACCATAAGTCCTACTTAACCGAAATTAACTTACTTGGCCACAGGTTTAACTTGAGAAATTTGAGAAAGGCAAAATGGTAAAAAATACCTGTTGAGAGTATAAACTCTTAGATTTTTAAAGAAGGTTTTAGGTAGTAGGTTTCAGGTTCAATTGTGTTGTGGGTAATAAAAAACCTAACTCTCTAACCCTCTTCCCCTATCTGACATGGGAAGTAGGATTGGCGACCCACAGAAGGCGCGAAGTCAGGGATTATTTTTGACTTTTGATTTTTGATTGTCAGATGTGCGTCTTACATTCTGTTTCCTTACGGATTCCGCAGGAAACGGAAACCTCAGAATTACGCACTCAATGCATGACTTGCGTATCGGAGCATAGCAAGAATTATATTAAATGGCCAAAATATGTAGTCTTTAAATAACTGTTTTANACCCACAGAAGGCGCGAAGTCAGGGATTATTTTTGACTTTTGATTTTTGATTGTCAGATGTGCGTCTTACATTCTGTTTCCTTACGGATTCCGCAGGAAACGGAAACCTCAGAATTACGCACTCAATGCATGACTTGCGTATCGGAGCATAGCAAGAATTATATTAAATGGCCAAAATATGTAGTCTTTAAATAACTGTTTTATCTCAAACCTAGAACTTGTATTGAATGAGGAGGTCTTCCACGGTGAAAAATTCCTATTTTTACTTTAGCTATTTGACTGTTATGGCTATTGTCATTTCGGCCATACCCAACGTTGTAATTATTTCCAATGTATTGGCCCAAAATCCTGCCCCAGAGGTGGAAAATTCCTCTGAATCTTCTGCCCCTAAGACCAAGGCAAATAAATTGTTTGAAACAGGTGTGGAACAATTTCGCAGAGGAGCATTTGATGAAGCTTTAGAAACTTACGAACAAGTTTTGACAATTCGTAAGGAATTAGGAGACCAAGGGGGAATTGCTCAAACTCTTAACAATATTGGGGATGTCTATATTAACCAAAGGGAATATTCAGAAGCTTTAGATGTTTTGCAGAAAGCTTTAACTATTCGTCGCCAGATAAACGATCGCTCTGGTGTGGCAGAAACTTTAAACCTTATTGGTTTTGTCTATCAGAGACAGCGGGAGTTTTCCCAAGCTTTAAATTTGCATCAAGAGGCTTTAGATATTTCTCAAGCGGTTAGCGATCGCTCCAAAGAAGGAGAGTCGTTGCATAATATTGGTGCGGTTAAAGCAAGTCAGAGACAACTTGACCAAGCGCTGGAATTTTACCAAGAAGCACTTACCATTCGGGAAGAAGTAGGCGATCGCCGTGACGTTGGTCGAACCCTCAACAATATGGGAGTAGTTTACTTTAATCAAGGCAATTATGACAAAGCTTTGGAAAAATATCAAAAAGCTTTAAGTGTGCGTCGAGAAATTAATGATAGTGCTGGAGTTGGGAGGTTATTAAATAATATTGGTTTTGTTTATCGAGAAAAGGGTGAAAATTCTGAAGCTCTCAAATATTTTAAGCAAGCAGTTGCCATGTTAGAAAGTGTTGGAGACCAAAGAAGTGTCGGACGAATTTATGGTTTTATGGGCGCACTTTATCAAAAAGAAGGAGAAGAAAGTCAAGCATTAGCAGCTTATGAAAAAGGTTTAGAAGCTGCTAAAGTTGCAGAGGATAAACCTGGGCAATTAGAAGCTTTAAATTATTTGGGTGATGCCTATTATGAAGTTGGAGAAAATGACAAAGCAAAATCAACTTATGAAGCAGCTTTAGTATTTTACAAAGAAGCAGAAGACAGTGCTGCTGAAGGTAAAACAATGGTTGGTTTGGGAAAAGTTTATGACAGCTTAGGAGAAAACCAGAAAGCCAAACAAATTTTACTAAAATCTTTACCGATAAATAAGAAAGTAGGAGATAAGTCAGTTATTGCTGCTAATATGAATGCTTTGGGAGAAGTTTATTATAGTTCTGGAGATTATTCGATTGCTCTAAATTATCACAAACTTGCTTTAGATAATTTCCCAAATAAAGAGGATAAAAATTCTGTAGCTATAGCTTATCAAGGAATGGGAGATTCTTTATTTCAACTGAAACAATATCCTCAAGCTTTAGAAAATTTAGAGCAAGCATTAGTCATATATCAAGAAAGTGAAAAAACCGCTAATGCTGGTCGAATTTATGGACAGTTAGGCACAATATTAGTCGCCCAAGAAAAACCAGAGTTAGCAGTAGTTTTTTATAAACAAGCGATTAATATCAATGAAACTCTGCGGAGTCAGAAAAGTCAGAAAAGTCTATTAGAAAATCCTGAAACAGTTTATCGCAATTTAGTAGATTTACTATTACAACAAGAACGTATTTTTGAAGCTCAACAAGTTTTAGATTTGCTGAAAATTCAAGAATTAGATAATTATCTCGGCAATGTAAAAGGTAATGAAATAACAGTAACCGGAGTAAAATTGCTAGCTGCTGAAGAAAAAATTCTAGCTGAAGAAACAAAAGATATTTTAGAGCGGGAAATTGATAAAAATAATCTCAAAGCNTAGATTTACTATTACAACAAGAACGTATTTTTGAAGCTCAACAAGTTTTAGATTTGCTGAAAATTCAAGAATTAGATAATTATCTCGGCAATGTAAAAGGTAATGAAATAACAGTAACCGGAGTAAAATTGCTAGCTGCTGAAGAAAAAATTCTAGCTGAAGAAACAAAAGATATTTTAGAGCGGGAAATTGATAAAAATAATCTCAAAGCAGATTTTTCACAGTTTCCAAATATGCAAGAAAAATTGCAAAAGTTACCCAGAACAGTTTTATTTTATCCCTTGATTTTGCCAGACAAATTAGAATTAATATTAATCACAGCAGAGGGAGAAACAATACATGAAACTGTAGAGGTAAAAGCAGAAGAAATTGAACGGGCGATCGCTGACTTCCGAGGTACAATTTCTAATGCTGTTGGAGATGTGAAAAACTCGGCAGAAAAACTCTATGGTTGGTTAATCAAACCAATAGAAGATGAGTTAACTAAAGCAAATATTAATACAATTATTTATGCGCCAGATAAGCAACTTCGCTATCTTCCTTTAACAGCACTTTATGATGGAGAAAAATGGTTAGTAGAACGTTTTGCTGTAAATAATATTATTGCAGCTAGTCTGACAAATTTTGAGACTCAACCCAAAAATCAACCCCGTCTATTAGCAGCAGCTTTAACCGAAGGTAAATATCAAGTTCAGATAGGAAGTCGCCAAGTTCAGTTAAGACCAACAACAGGCAAATTAGTCGAAAATTTAGCAGAAACAATTCCCGGTACTCGCCAACTTATTAACAGTGAATTTAGTTCACAAACAACAATTAATGATTTTAATAACTACAATATTGTGCATTTAGATACCCCCGTTGCCTTGTTAACAGAAAAAGAAGGAAATGGCAAACCAGAAGATTCTTTTATCTTATTTGGAGATGGCGATCGTATTACTCTGCGCGATATGGAAAATTGGTCATTTGAAATAGATTTGGTAGTATTAAGTGCTGCCGAAACTAATATTAGTGGGCGGATGGGTAATGGGGAAGAAATAGTTGGTTTGGGTTATCAAATGCAAAATGCTGGAGTAGAAACAGTAATAACTTCTTTATGGCGAGTTAACGATGATTCAGACCAATTAATGAATACTTTTTACACAGTTTTGCAAGAAGGAAAAAGTCAAGCAGAAGCATTACGCGCTGCTCAAATAAATATGATTACTGGGAAGGATAAAGAAGGGAGTAATCCTTATTATTGGGCATCATTTATATTAATGGGAAATGGATTTTAAGCAGTAATTTCAGTTAGCCTCCTGCGGAGGAACTGCGTTAACAGTTAGCCTCCTCTAGAAAAAATATTTATAGCGGTTTTCACAAAGGTAGATTACAAAACTTCTTGCTTCTTCCTTCTTCCTTTAAAGCAAATCTCTGTACTCTAAAAAAAATGAAAACTGCTATAACTAATAACTGATTAAAAAGCGGGGTTATAGCTATTTCATTCTAGAATTAAGTTAAGATTTTACTAGCTTTTACAGATTGGTTGATATCACCTTTAATTTCATAAATTAGAACCAAATATCCCTGGTTTTTGCTAGATAAAAATTGACTTATAACTTCAGTGAAATAATATTATTTTCGGCTCTTTTTTTGGTTTGGCAAATAGATTGTATCAAGCAATTAGTTCGCGAGATTATCCGACGGTGCAAGGAATAGTCGTATTTTTTGCAGGTATTGTTG
>NZ_LGSU01000714.1 GCF_002260545.1 Hydrocoleum sp. CS-953
TGCAATTTCAGTTATCAGTCATCAGTTATCAGTTATCAGTGCAGTATCTTATTCATTTCCCATAAATGTTCTAAAATTATATTATTCTGAGGAATGCCTTGGTCTATTAAATCTTGAGTAATTCCCTGTTCTATACCATCATATTCAACATAGACTTTTCCCTCTCCTAAAGTAATATAAATAATATTTCCTCTAACTCGCTTGCCTCTGTTCCATCCTACTTGCATCAGAGCATAGCGATCGCGTCAGCGGAACGGAGTTCTATCGCTTTGTTCATCAAAAACAGTATCTAATCTAATATTTCCATGAGAAGGACATAATTTAGCATATTTCCCAATTACTTGTTTGACGATTTCTCTATAGGTCTTTGGGGTATCCATTGTAAAACCTCGACTTTTTCTAAATCTACAACCAACAATTTCATGGGCAAATTATTCATTACTAAAGTATTGGTTTGTAGTAGGGCTTTAGCCCGATATAGCAAAGTGGGCTGAAGCTCTACTACTAGCCTAATTATAACAACCGGACATAATATAATGTTCTTGGATATTATCAAGCGACTTGCAATTCTAATCAGTAATAAGGTGCGTTACGCGGGAATAACATTAACTCGAACTAAGTATAATTTATCTACCCGCTAACGCACCCTACTGGACTGACACACCTAATTTTGTGCAAAATTGTAGGGTGTGTTTCCGCTAAGAGCGGACATGAAAAGACGGCTTAAATTCAGATTATGAGAGGGATTCAGCAATCCGTCGTAACGCACCATTTTAGCTGTGTCGGTCTACTACAGAAACTATCTATTAACTACCAGCTACTACTTCCACAGGTTGACTCTTTTGCGGATGTATTTTCTCTACATCACTTTGCAAAGCTGCATACAACCGATTTAAAGCGTTTACATAAGCCTCAGCAGATGCCACAATAATATCTGTATTGGCAGAATGACCAGAATAAACTCGCCCCTCATGGCGCAAGCGAATAGTCACTTCTCCAATGGCATCAATACCAGCAGTTACCGACTGGACAGTAAACTCAATTAAATCATTCGGTACATTCACTACTCGGTTAATTGCCTTGTACACAGCATCCACAGGACCAGTACCAATGGCAGCATCAGTCAATTCTTCTCCATCAGGAGTACGAATACTAACTGTCGCCGTAGGACGAGAGCGATCGCCACAGGAAACCTGCACAAACTCCAAGCGGAACAGTTCGGGTGGTTGTCGAACCTCGCTATTAACAATCGATTCTAAATCCCAATCTGTGATTTCTTTCTTTTTGTCTGCCAAATCTTTGAATTTGATGAACGCTTTATTAATTTCTTCGTCTGAGAGTTCAAACCCAAGTTCTTGCAAGCGAGTTTGGAAAGCATGACGACCGGAAAGTTTGCCCAAGACTATCTGGTTATCTGTCAACCCGATAGACTGAGCATCCATAATTTCATAAGTCAGTTTATTTTTAAGTACCCCATCTTGGTGAATACCTGACTCGTGAGCAAAAGCATTAGCACCAACAATAGCTTTGTTTGGTTGCACAAACATTCCAGTCAAATTAGAAACCAGACGAGATGTTTTGTAAATGTGCTGCGTATTAATATTAGTCAGTGGTGCTTCTGACTCCGGTGGGCGACCCAAAAATGGATTGAAATATTGTCGCCGAACGTGCAACCCCATAACCAACTCTTCCAAAGCAGCATTACCAGCACGTTCACCAATACCATTAATAGTACATTCTAACTGACGAGCGCCATTTTTCACTGCTTCCAGGAAGTTAGCAACTGCCAAACCGAGGTCGTTGTGACCGTGAACTGAAATAATAGCTTGGTCAATATTCGGTACATTTTCCTTAATACCCCGGATGAGTGCCCCAAATTCAGCAGGAGTCGTATAACCTACAGTGTCAGGAATATTAACAGTAGTAGCTCCAGCAGCGATCGCCAATTCTAATACTTGATAAAGAAATTCTGGGTCGGAGCGACCTGCATCTTCCGGAGAAAATTCTACATCATCTACAAAGGTTTTGGCATAGGCCACCATTTCTGGAGCAATCTCTAATACTTCTGCTCTAGTTTTCTTAAGTTTGTAGGCCAAGTGAATATCGGAAGTGGCAATAAAAGTATGAATACGTCCTTTTGCTGCTGGTTTAAGCGCTTTACCTGCTGCCTCAATATCTGCACGGGTTGTTCTTGCCAAACCGCAGATAGTTGGGCCATTTTCTACACCTACTGTCTCAGCAATTTTTTGTACTGCCTCAAAATCTCCTGGACTAGAGTATGGGAAACCAGCTTCAATTACATCTACTCCGAGGCGAGATAGTTGTCGAGCAATGGTTAATTTTTCATCTATATTAAGAGCTGCACCAGGAGATTGTTCTCCATCCCGGAGGGTAGTATCAAAAATAATAATTCGGTCTTGACTGGTGGTCATTGTTTTTTTCCTTGTAGTTTAGAGCAATTAGCCTACAACTTTTTTATATCTTAAATTTTCAGCATTTAGCTGTTAGCTATCAGTCATTAGCAAGCTTGTCCATAGAAGTCAGAATTTAGTGTAGTGGACTGTTTCAGCTAAAACTGTGCATTAGGGAGTAGGGGAGTAGGGGAGTAGGGTAGGGACGTTGCATAAGGGCGTCCGTACGGGAGAAAGATTGTTGTTTGGTTTCGTCCCTCAACCCAACCTACATCTATTGCATCATTTAAGATGAAACAGTCTAGTAGTAGACTGACACAGCTAAAACTGTGCATTAGATTTTTTCGCGCCTCACCCCATCACCCTATTTCCCCATCACCCCATCCGCCATTTTCTAATGCACCATTTAAGGTGTGTCAGTCCAGTAGTTATTGATAGATTGAGCAATAATGACCGGGGTACAAAATACCTATCTAAGAAACTGTTTGTAAACTCATAAAAGCCTCTATCCTATAAGGATATAGACTTTTGAACCTCCTTTCCTTAGCAGGGAAGGCGTTAGGACAGTTAGGTTTGTGCGGATTCATCCGTTTCATACAGCACTTTCCCAACAGCTTCTAAAATCTATCACCATTGAAAAATGGTAAAAGCTGAATGTAAGCTAGATAAATGCTGACCTTGAATTTTCCCTTAAAGGGTAGTTAATATAGCTAGAATTAAACATAAATTGGTCTAATTTTTTCTAGTCTTCTAGAAGATATCTAAGTCTGGAAATAAATTTAGGTTTTTTCCTTATTCCTTATTCCTTATTCATTAATATTCTGCTTTTTCTATTTGGTCACGAATATTATTTAAGTCTACATATTGGTCTGTAGCATTGCGCAATTCTCTAGCAATCATTCCTTCTGTTGATACAACTGTAATATGAGTATTTTTAGACCGCAATAATTCAATAGCTCTTTCAAAATCTCCATCTCCACTAAACAAAACTACTTCATCATATTGGTCTACTGTATTAAACATATCTACAACAATTTCAATATCTAAGTTAGCTTTTTGAGAATAGCGACCCGAAACATCATCATAATATTCTTTCAATATTTTAGTGCGTACTGTATAACCCAAACTAATTAAAGCATCTCGGAATCCTCTTTGATCTTGCGGGTCTTTTAAACCTGTATACCAAAAAGCATTTATTAATTTTACTTCTGGTTTGTTAAAGTATTCTAATACTCTTCTCGGGTCAAAAAACCAACCATTTTTTTGTTGAGCGTAAACATATTGTTACCGTCAACAAATATAGAAAGACGGTTCATGGAATTTTTCATAGAAACTTAAGTTTAATATTGGTTTTAGATAATTCAGGCTAAATCCATTACTCTAGCAATATTTTTATCATTAATGTAAGTCTATTGAGTCTCTGAAAACTTAGATTATTTCTTGCATATTTCATATTTAAACTGCCAAAAATTACCCTTATATTATAAACAAATAATATTTTTCTCTACCCATAATTTTAATGAACTTAGCAGTTCAGTATTCTAGATTTCAGGCTTTTTTCGGTACAATATATTCCTTTTGATGCCTGTTAAATTTATTGATCTCCTGCTACACTTCCATACAAGACCTTAACTTTTAATCAAGGCCATAAGTTAATATTTGATTAATCTAATATCTAAAATTTAGCCAAATCAAAAATAATTGACTTAATAAAAGCTATGTATGCAAAATTATGAATATAGAAAATTTTGGGCAGTATAAAATTACAGCCCTTGTTGTAAAAAAATTACACAGATAAAAACTTACACCCTGATAAATTGCTGGGGAGTTATATCTAAGCCTTCTTACTTTCAATCGCCCAACGAGCTAACTCTGTCCGATTATGCAGACCCGTTTTACCAAGCATATTGCTCACATGACTCTCAATCGTTCTT
>NZ_LGSU01000715.1 GCF_002260545.1 Hydrocoleum sp. CS-953
AATTATCAATTATTGAAACAGGTATCTATAAATCAATTTTTGAGATTAATGCGAGAAATAAACAATGAGTAAAAAATCTAGCAAATCAACAAAGTTATTAACAAAAATTCTAGTAATAGCAGGAATAATTAGCATCGGTCTTTTGCAAAATCTGTTGAAGCCCAAACCTGCTATGAATGCTGAAAGTATAGTTTTTAAAGTTCCTAATCTCACAGATTTATATATGTCTGTAGATTCTCTAGAAGTATTTGCTAAAGAAGGCATAATTACTAATGATTTTGGCTTCTATGCTGCTTTTATGACAAAAGAAGATTTAGCAAATTTGCGGAAAATATTACAAAAACGTTTTGATATACCGCCTGAATTAATTTCTCGCATTACTAATATGGCTATGGGGCAAGATTTCCTCAAATATTTGGGTCGATTAGTACAAATAGATCCTGATATTAATGGTTATGATGCTATGAGAACTGCTTTAATTGAAGCTGCTTCTGACCCGGAAGAAGGTTTTACTATTATCAATATCATTAAAAAATTTCCGGCAAAAACAATCAGAATAAGTACAGATTTTTTATCTGAGTTTTCTAATGAGTTAACAACTTTCCAAGAATATCGAGATGCTTCTATTACAGCAATTACTGAACAAGCAGAAAAGCAAGTTTCTACAGATCCACAAATGGATTATTCTCAACTGGCAGATTTGAGTCAATTAGGTCCCTATAAAGTAATTAAAAAATCTATTAGTTTTGAAATAGATACTCTACGTCAAACTTACACAGGTTTAACAGGTTCTTATACTCTAGAAGCAGATATTTACTTACCTGAAGGTATCTCTAAACCAGTACCTTTAGTAGTTTATAGTCATGGTTTTGGAGCGGAGAAAAAAAGTATTCTTTTAGCAGAACATTTAGCATCTTATGGAATTGCATTAGCAGGGGTTGAACATTTAGGTAGTGACTTAGCATATCGTCAATCTTTTCTCAAAGGAGAAGTAGATATAGATATCAGTCCTATTGAATATCTTAGCCGCCCATCAGACCTCACATTTTTATTAGATGAACTGGAAAATTTAGTCAAAACTGACTCCTATTGGCAATCTAAAATAGACTTAGAAAAAGTCGGTGCATTAGGAAATTCTTTTGGTGCTACTACAGTCTTATCTTTAGGGGGTGCTAATATTAATTTGGCTAGACTAAATCAAGAATGTGACCCGAAAAAATTGAGTTTAAATGTATCGGTATTGTTGCAATGTCGTGCAGGTTATTTACCACCTTCAAACTATGAGTTAAGAGACCCTCGCGTTAAGGCAGTTTTTGCTTATTTTCCCTTAACAAGTGTAGTTTTCGGACCTGAAGAAATGAGAAATATTTCTATTCCGACTTTACTTATGGGAGGTAGTCACGATATTCTAACTCCAGGGATAGAAGAAGATGTTCATCCTTTTATTTGGATGAATAATAATTCAGATAAATATTTGGCTTTTTTAGTTCCAGGAACTCATTTTTCTACTAGCACTTTAATTCCTGGTTTGCCAGAAGTATTACAGGGTCCGACGCCGGAAGTCGGACAATATTATTTAAAAAATTTAAGTGTGGCTTTCTTTAAAAAATATCTAGATAATCAATCAGAGTATGAACCATATTTAACTGCCTCTTATGGGAAAGTGATGAATAAAGATTCCTTAAATTTGAATTTAATTCAATCTTTAACTGCACAACAATTAATAACTGCTTATGGTAGTTCTCCCCCTAAACCAATCATACCTCCACCTATTACTGCAAAAGTTCCTCAACGACAAGAAACTATCTTGGAAGAAATACAAAGAACTGGAGTAATGAAAGTAGCAATGAGACGAGATGCTACTCCTTTTGGTTATGTAAATAATACAGGAGAATGGGCTGGTTATTGTGAAGATATTATTGAGGCTTTTGCGGAAAATATTGCTCAGGAATTAAATATTTCAACTGGTGTTAAAGTTATAGAAATTGTCTCTACTCTAGAAAACAGATTTCAATTAGTTCAAAATGGAATTGTACATTTAGAATGCGGTCCGAATACGATTAGGGATGATGTTAAAGGTGTGGCTTTTTCGAATCCTTTTTTTGTCACAGGAACTCATTTTTTAGTAAAAAAAGAAACACAAATAAATCCTGATGGTAATTTAGCTGGAGTAAAAACAGGTGTGTTGAGAAATACTACTACAGAAAATTTTATTCAAACAAAATATCCTCAATCTGAAGCAGTCTATTTTAAAGGTAGTAGAGGTATTAATGAAGCTGTCGAATCTTTGGTTGAAGGAGAAATTCAGACTTTGGCTAATGATGGGATATTATCTGTTGGGGAATTGGTAAGACAAAATCTGGATATTAATAATTATAAGTTAGTGCCAGAAGAACCTTTAACTTGTGATTTTTATGGGATGATTATCCCGAACAATGACTCTAAATGGCAAACTAAAATTAATTCTTTTATTGATGGTGAAAAATCTAGACCTATTGATGAAAAATGGTTTAAAGATTTATTTCCTTATCAGTTAGAGAGTGTAGATTTTTGTGTGAATCAACAAAAGTAATATAGGGAATAGGGAATAGGGAATAGGGAATAGGGAATAGGGAATAGGGAGTCGGGAGTCGGGACAAACATTTTTATTCTGGCTAATTAATGAGACTTTATCTGCAGGTTATTCCAACTATATGAAGTACAAATATAGCAATTCCCACAGTTATTATGAGCTAGGGAATAGGGAGTCGGGAGTCGGGAGTCGGGACAAACATTTTTATTCTAGCTAATTAATGAGACTTTATCTGCAGGGTATTCCAACTATATGAAGTACAAATATAGCAATTCCTACAGTTCTTATGAGGTGCAGTTATTTTCCTTATTTTCTATTCCCAGTGAATCAGAATTAGGGTTGGCTGAAAAAGTCTTTTTTAAGAAGTAGGGGAGTAATTTTTTTGCCCAACAATGCGCCATAAATGCTAACTTTTTGATTTTTCGGGAACCGTGCATGAAGAGCTGAAAACCAAGGTATTTCAGACCTAAAAAGGCACTTATCTTTATCTGTCAATGNTTTTGATTTTTCGGGAACCGTGCATGAAGAGCTGAAAACCAAGGTATTTCAGACCTAAAAAGGCACTTATCTTTATCTGTCAATGTTTTGATATTTAATCAGCAAGTCCGAATTACTACTCTTTAGGGACGTTTTATGTAACGTCTCTACCTATTTGATAATTAAGGGAATAGAGAATAGGGAATAGGGAATAGGAAATAGGGAGTAGGGAGTAGGGAAAAACATTTTTATTATGGCTAATTAATGAGACTTTATCTGCAGGGTATTCCAACTATATTAAGTACAAATATAGCACTTCCCACAGTTATTATGAGGTACAGTTATTTTCCTTATTTTCTATTCTCAGTGAAGCAGAATTAGGGTTTGCTGAAAAAGTCTTTTTTAAGGAGTAGGGGAGTAATTTTTTTGCCCAACTATGCGCCATAAATGCGAACTTTTTGATTTTTCGGGAACCGTGCATGAAGAGCTGAAAACCAAGGTATTTCAGACCTAAAAAGGCACTTATCTTTATCTGTCAATGNTTTTGATTTTTCGGGAACCGTGCATGAAGAGCTGAAAACCAAGGTATTTCAGACCTAAAAAGGCACTTATCTTTATCTGTCAATGTTTTTATATTTAATCAGGAAGTCCGAATTACTACTCTTTAGGGACGTTGTATTTCAGCAAAAAACACAATGAACAATTAACAATTAATAATTAATGACTATCACGGCGCTTAGGAGCAATATATAATACCATTTCTCAAAAACTTTTCTACATTTTGTTGAGTAGGGGACTAGGGGAGTAGGGGGGAAGCAAACATAAGAATAATTAACATTAAACTAGCTAAAATTAGCAAAAAAATGATTCTGCGCCCTGCTGATTAGTTAATAACTGAAGTATCGCCAAAGTATAGCAATAATGCATGGGAATTGGTATAAACTATTTACCTAGCACTCGCCCTAGGAATATATTAATTATTAATGACAAAGGGAGGCTTTAAACCTTAATTGTTGAATGAATAATTAATTATTGACTATCAAATCTTAATTATTAATTATTAACTATTAATTATTCGGTAACGTCTCTAGCTATTTGATAATTATTAGTCAGGAGCGTGTTAATTATTCTTATATTTACTGAAAAATTTAGGTATAAAGTCTCTCCATTCATGTAGCGCAGCGTTTCATGTCGGCGATAGCTGAAAACGCTATATCGAATTGAACAAGAAAAGAAAAAAAATCCTTTTAGCCAATCCTTCTATTACAGAAGAGGTAATTATTAATTATTAATTATTAATTAT
>NZ_LGSU01000716.1 GCF_002260545.1 Hydrocoleum sp. CS-953
CACCCCCCACACCCCCCACACTCCACTCCTACTCAAAGCGAGGTGTCATACAATAAGGACAATCTAACCACTCTGCCTCCAATTCAGCATTGCAAGACTTACAAATTAAGTTTTGCTTGGCTTGGCGTTTCATTTCTGCCTCCAAACCTGAATCTGTAAATGTTACCCGTTCCACCTCCTCAAAAGTGGTATGACCTTGGCGCACCAAATTCAGACTGTATGGCAACAAACTAACCATCCCCTCCTCTACTGCAGTTTCCTTGATTTGTTCCGTTGGTGCCCTTTGAGTAATTAAAGTTTGTAATTGCTCCGTAATTTTCATAAACTCATAAACACCCACACGACCTTTATAACCAAGACCACCACATTTTCTGCAAAGTTCGCCCCTTTCCGCTAATACTTTTCGGTCTTCAACTGATACAGTGTTGGCCTTATAGAATGTCACATTTTCTTCCTGAGAAGGAACTAAACCATAACGACGCAGTTCATCAGGTTCAGGAACGTATGGAACTCGACAGTCAGTACAAACCCGGCGCATTAGACGTTGTGCCAACACTCCCAACAAAGCAGCAGAAACCATGAAAGATTCGACTCCCATTTCATCCAGTCGAGCGATCGCTCCTGCTGCATCATTAGTGTGTAGGGTTGTCAAAACCAAGTGTCCAGTCAATGCAGCTTCAATGGCTGTCTTTGCTGTTTCCTTATCTCGTGTTTCCCCCACCAGTAAAACATCAGGGTCTTGTCGCAGAAACGCCCGCAGGATACTAGCAAAAGTCAAATCCTTTTCCCTAATCACCTGACATTGGGTAATTCCTGGCAAAGCATATTCAATCGGGTCTTCTGCCGTACTAATATTAATCCCTGGGTCATTTCGTTCTGCCAATATTGAGTACAGAGAGGTTGACTTACCTGAACCAGTTGGTCCCGTCACCAGAATTAATCCAAATGGACGGCTAGCAGTTTCTCTAACTAGGGCTAAAGTCTCCGGGTCTGAGATTAATTTATCTAACCCCAGTTGGGTACTAGAACTATCCAAAATCCGTAAAACTATCTTTTCACCATAGCGACTCGGTAAACTATTTACCCGAAAGTCGATAGTACGTCCTTTAAACACCTTACGGATACGACCATCTTGAGCTTGTCGTCTTTCAGCAATGTCTAGGTTGGCAAGAATTTTAAAGCGCGAAGTAATAGCAGGAATAACTTTTTTCGGAAACCGAAAATATTCTTGTAAAACCCCATCTTTACGCATCCGAATTTGAATAAATTCTTCTTGGGGTTCTACATGAATATCAGATACTCCCTCACTCAGTGCTTTAACTAAAATCACGTTAACAGCCTTAATAATAGGAGCATCTTCGGCTTCAGATAGGCTTTTTCCTATATCCTCTACTGCTGCCTCATCTGCTGCATCCTCCAAATCAGAACTCTCAAAAAAGCCTGATTCCAACTCTAACTCTTTTTTTTCTGCCTCTTTAGCAGCAGCAGCATCTTTCCTGGTTTGCTCATCAAAGTAATAGTTGATTAAATGTTGATAATCTTCTGGGGTAATAACCAAGCGTTGTAAATTTAACCCATGATGTCTGAGAATTTTATCTTTCAGTTCATCCTTAGCTTGAAGATTATCAGGATTAACCATTGCCACCATTACAAAGGGTTGTTGACTTTCATAATCCTTCACCAAATTTGATGGTAATGAATCTCCAGCAAACTTTTCTAAGTCATCAAGTAATTTACCCTGTGAGCTGGTGCTTTGAGCTAAAGCCTTAAGCATTTGATCTTGACTCATACTACCTGTCTGAACGGCCTGATTTGCCAGATGAGTTTCGTGACTAAATAATGGTATAATCTGATTATTGCGACAGAATTCAATTGGAATTACCTTGTCAATTAAATAACATACCTGTTGTGCTGGAATTTGAGTAATCTCTGGGTCAAAAGCAGCCACACCATAGAGAATCATTAACTCAAATAGCTGTTGCTTTTTATAATGCCTGAGTAATTCCGGAGGTAAGGCTTGTCCTGTTAGAGCTTGCAGTAACTCTGTCAGTGATTTACCCGTTTTACGGCTTTCAACTTGACATTTTTGGAACTGTTCGATGTTGACATAGCCAGCTTGAACAAGTTTATTCCCAAAGGGAGAGAGATGACTGAGGGCAACTATAGCGGTGCGCGAATTGCGTGAAGAGCTTTGGGCCATGGCTGATAAAAAATTTCTCCTTAATCTAGTATTCCCTAAGTTTTTAATAATATTTACACTTAGTTAACAACTTGTTAACTTTATTGACATTGACTCCTTAAATGTTTACACTTCCCTGATTTAATTTTTGATGTAATCCAGTCTTTCACTAACTTTGTTTCCTTCAATAGGGATATTCTACGTTCTAAATCCCAATCCCCAATTAAATTAAGGCCAGTAATTACCAGACTACTGTAACAATTTTAGCAATCATAGAAACACTTTATCCCATGTTTGAGACAGTAGGTACAATTATCTATCTACAACAAAAATCTAGACTAGGAAAATGTTTTGCTTCATAATTCTATGATTCGGTATAATGTAAAGCTGTACCCAAGGCCAAAATGTTTGCTCACAACATAAGGCCATATAGTTAGTTATAACTATGTATTATGATTTATTTTTTAATTTATTTTTGATAACCCAGAAACTGATAGTTTATTAGTTTAATAAATTATGATTGAAAAAAAGTTATAGATAGAAACAGGAAAGGTTTGTTTAGCAATTTTTAGCAAATCTCAGAAAGGATTAAAGATATCTTACTCAATAATCAAATCTCATAATCTTTAGAACCTACTATATTTGCTAACAACAGGTTATTAGTGTTTCAAGTATTAATAATCTCAAAAATTTAAAAGCTATGAAAATAGACATAGTTAACATAAACTAATATTAACACTGTTAGAGTTTCAGTGATTATGTATTGCTTCTTGATTGTGATATGATAAATCAGGGTAAAAAAGCAACACAAAAACCAGTAATAGCCTTAAGTATTAGGAGAGAATAAAATGGCAGGAGAGACCCCCTCTANCCTACTATATTTGCTAACAACAGGTTATTAGTGTTTCAAGTATTAATAATCTCAAAAATTTAAAAGCTATGAAAATAGACATAGTTAACATAAACTAATATTAACACTGTTAGAGTTTCAGTGATTATGTATTGCTTCTTGATTGTGATATGATAAATCAGGGTAAAAAAGCAACACAAAAACCAGTAATAGCCTTAAGTATTAGGAGAGAATAAAATGGCAGGAGAGACCCCCTCTACAGAAACACAAAATCAAGAAATAAATGAAAATATTCAAGATGTTCAAGTTGCTGTTGAGGAAAGTGTAGACTTAGATTCATCTCAAAAGGTAGAGAATAACAAAGAAGTGTCTGAAGATAATGCCTCTGTAGAGACAGAGCAGCAGAAATTTGAGCCAATATCAGAAGAAATAGTCTTATTGAAGGAGGCTTATGAATCCTTACAAACTCAGTTAGAAACTACCAAATTTCAACTAGAGGAAAAAGAGACTCTATACAAAAGACTAGGAGCAGATTTTGACAACTTCCGTAAACGGACAGAAAAGGAAAAGCAAGAATTGGATACACAGGTTAAGTGTGCCACAATCATTGAATTATTACCAGTAATTGACAACTTTGAGCGTGCTCGTTCCCAGATAAAACCAGCAAATGATGGAGAAATGACTATTCATAAAAGCTATCAAAGTGTCTATAAGCAAATGGTAGATTCTTTGAAAAAATTAGGAGTTTCTCCTATGCGCCCAGAAGGTGAAGAGTTTGACCCGAATCTACATGAAGCAGTAATGCGAGAGGCAACAACAGAGCATCCAGAAGGAACCGTAATAGAAGAGTTGGTGCGTGGTTATATCCTAGGCGAGCGTGTACTCCGACATGCTATGGTAAAAGTAGCAACAGCACCAGAACCGACAGATGATGAAGCAGAAAATCAAACCGATACAGAAAGTTAATATAGTAGTCGAAACAAAGGTTAGAACATTTATAAATGCTCAAACTCAATCATGGATTACTTTTAACTTTTGACTCGCGCATAGCGCCATACTGGTTAGTTATTTTTGATTGAATTATCCTCCTTTTAAGTTGTATTCAGACCTATCCAAAATCAGCCACAACAAAAACAAAAATACTAAAACTTAAATTCAATTGTCGGAACTTAACTAAGATTTTTTCTGAATGCAACTTAAACAAATAAAACTAATGATTTTTGGATAGAATTAACATTAGTGAAAATTGGAAAAAAGTCTCTTATGATTTTCCAAATTAGATATTTTTTTTACATCTTTGAAACAAAAATATTCCCCAAAAATATACT
>NZ_LGSU01000717.1 GCF_002260545.1 Hydrocoleum sp. CS-953
CTATTTTTCTATCTTTACCTAATACTTTTTCTAAATCTTCTAGAGTTTGTAAAAGTTTATAAGGAGACTCATATAAAACTATAGTTTCTAATGAATTAGATAATTTTTCTAGTTGTTCTTCCCTTAGTTTAATTTTAGTAGGTAAAAAACCGATAAAAATAAATTTGTTGGTTGGTAGTCCGCAGGCGCTTAATGCTGTAATACTAGCAGTAACTCCTGGTATTGGTACTACAGAAATATTTGCTTCGACACAAGCTTTTACTAATTCATATCCAGGGTCAGATATTCCTGGCATTCCCGCATCAGTTACTAGAGCTATAGTTTTTCCCTGACTTAGTTTTTCTATTAATTCGGGTATGCGACTTTGTTCGTTATGTTGATGGTAACTTAATTGTGGAGTTTGGATTTGAAAATGTTGTAATAATTTGCCTGTGTGGCGAGTATCTTCTGCTGCTATTAAGTCTACTTTTTGTAATGTTTTAATTGCTCTAAATGTTATGTCTTCTAAATTGCCTATTGGTGTACCAACTATATAAAGGGTTCCTGAATTTACTTCACTCATAATTTGACTATCCTCCTCCATCTTCTCTTGAGATTTTATCAAGTAGAAAGTCATTTCAGCTTCTTAATAATGAAATTTGAAATCTAATAGCTTTAAGTATTTATGACCAAAAAATTAGGTCAATAGCCTTTCCTTAAATTGGGAATAAAAACAATAAACTTCAGTGGTCGGTACTGATAACTGATAAGTTAAGAGAGTGACTCTAATGCTTAAAAAAAATCTACTTTAAAGTTTAGATACTAATGCATGCTTGTGTTATACTATTTTATAGTTCTGGTTTAGCATCCAAATCCCATTTTTACTAGGGGTTAGGTGAAAAAGTCTTTATGGTAAGGGTAGGAGTCAGGCAGAGGAGTCATCGGTAGGAGAATTTACAGTAATAATTCTGGAGGGATGGGTAATTTACAGTCGGAATAATTATCCCTTGATTTTTCTCCCATAGTCTGCAAAAAATCCTAACTTTTGCTCGCTTAATCTGAACTGAAAAAGTTTCAATTTTTTTGGATGTTATAATATAAAAATGTTCAAACCTTTATATGTCAATTCTTTAAAATTTAATCAGACAGCAATACTGGAGTTTGGATACCAAACCCCTACAGTTTTTTCACAAATCATTGTACGTTAACTCTGATAATTGTAAGTATTTATGTTATGACCAAAAAATCAGGTTAATAGCCTTTCCTGAATTGGGTATAAAAATAATAAACTTCAGTGGTCGGTATTGATAACTAATAACTTATAACTGAAATGAGAGAACTATCTTATTTTGGCCTTAGTCAAAGTTAACTATTATATGATTCCCAGTCTGGGCAACTTTCATCCTCTACACCATAAGGGTGCATTCCACAAACTAATAAATTTCCTCCATAAACTTGACCATGATAATGAGTACATCCTATACACGCTGGATGTTTCTCTACTGTAGGTTCTACACGATCAACAAAATAATAGTCTATATCTTCTTCCCGTATCTCAGTATCAACATCAAAATCTAAGTAGACTTCAATTATAGGATTAATTAAATCATTTAGATACTCATCTATTTCAGCAATAATATTAGTCTGTATTTCTTCAGTAATTTCCTCAGAGAGCTTTCCCCACTCATCAAAAACTTCTGAAATTTCCTCTGCCATTTCATTGAAAAAGTCTTCTACCTCTAACATGGCAGTTTCCATTACTTCAAAGAAGTTTTTTGACCAGTCTTCCATTATTATCTATCTCTGCTTTCCTTCAAAACTATCTATATAAATTACTGAAATTCCTGAAATATTGCCATAATTTTTGCGTATAGATTTAGTCTTTTTGTAGCCGACGTAATTCTTCTTGTAAGTTATGTACTTCTTGACGCATTTGATCTACTTCTGTAGAATTTGAATCTGATGAATTGTCATCTTCGGAGAGAATTTCTATACGACGTGGTTCATTAGGTCTCGTTTCTGGAGATGAATCTACAGGAGCTTGCTGCATAGCTTTATTCATCATATCCTCGACAAATTTACGACCTTCTTCTGTGGTCATTTCACCACGCTTAACCATTTCATCTGCCAGTTTTTGAGCTTCTGTCCTTAGTTCAGCCAATTTCTGGTTAGCTTTCTCGCCTGCAAAAGAGGCTAATCCTACTCCTAGATAAACAGCTCTTTGAATAATTCCTCCGAAATTATCCATAAAAAATATATCCTGGCTCCGATACTATTTTACTAACATTTTTTAACAATACACAGCAAGATTAACCTGCTGAGGGGGTATCTCCCAAAATCTACAAGAAAACCTGTAGAAGCTTTGTACGGACGTTGCATGCAACGTCCCTTCTGTCGTCTTAGTTATCGACGGTCGCAGAAGTTTTAATTACTTGACCATGCGCCTCGGTAACTTATCAGGATAGAGGTTACATAGTGGCCTGGCGCAAGCACTATAAACTAATCTGTTTGCATATCATTGTAGAACAATCTATACAACTAATCGGTATAACTAAATCAATGTATATGAATTTATATGAGCAAATATTAGCAAATAAACAATAATTGCTCAAGCTTTAAATTGGGTGACCCGGAGTCAACGCCTACTACAAGCATCCCATGTTGCTGCTACCTTCCGGTCCTGACAAGGTTTAGGCGTTCTAGTCGCGCTGGTCCGAATCATTTACTACTATAACACAAATTTTTATTCTGCAACTATACACCACTGATAAATTTCGTAAGTGACACAATTATTTTTAATCAGGGGGTCTTCAGCTACTATTTTTTCAGCTTCTGCCATAGATGCAGCCTCAAATAGCAACATTCCGCCTCCCTTTTTTGCCCAATAACCACTTTTGGCTTTATGTCCTTTAGCAACTAATTCTTGGACATAAGCTATATGGTCTGGTACATATTGGTCAAATATAGATTTTTCGACTATACCTTTTTCTATTTTGGCAAACCAAGGCATTTTATTTTTTGAATTTTGAATTTTATGGGTCTATCAAAACGTTTATTATTTGTGGCTCTTGTGCCACCTGAAAATATTCAAAACCAAGTTACGGAAATTAAGGAATATTTTGCTAGAGAATATAATAGCAGTCATGCTTTAAGGTCTGTGCCTCATATTACTTTACAGCCTCCTTTTAAATGGCCGACTGAAAATTTAAGTATTGTGCAGGAGTCTTTAGAGACTTTTGCTCAAAAATGTTCTGCTTTTCCCATTACTTTGTCTGGTTTTGCTGCTTTTCCACCTCGTGTTATCTATGTTAATGTTGTCAAAACTCCAGAGCTATTGAAAATTCAAAAAGACTTAATTGAATTTACAGAAACTACTTTAGGAATTGTGCATCCCCCTTCAAAAATTCGTCCTTTTTCTCCTCATGTTACTGTAGCTTTTCGAGACTTAACTAAACAGAATTTTAGAGCAGCTTGGTTAGAATTTCGAGAGCGATCGCTTCACTTTGAATTTACAGCTTCTCAGTTAACTTTATTAATTCATAGTGGTAAGCGGTGGGATATTTGTAATGAGTTTCCTTTTCAGGGTTGTATAAATGCGGAATAATTTTCATAATTTCGTAGCACAGGTATCTTGCCTTTTCAAGTGGAAATTGGGTTTGGAGACCAAACCCCTACAGTTTTTTTCAGCAATAATTTACGATTACTATATTAGTCAAGCTACGTTTATTAATTCTAATAAACTTCAATTATATCTGCTATATTTTTAACTACTCCATTCCTGATAGAAATTTTTATCTTGCTCCTTGACGATTCATTTCAAAGCCATAAACATATATATCCATAAATTTATATAGTTTTTCTTTTTTACGAAATTCAATAATTCCTATTTGCCCCAGGAAAGAAACAAACTCTTCAAAATTTTCTAGAAATTTCTCTGGTAAATTCTGCCATATTTCTNCTTCAGAGAATCAAAAAAATTAATTAGATCGTCATATTCCTCTTTAATTTCTTCACATCGCTTTTTTGATGCTTTTCTTAATCCAGATTATAGAAATTTTCCTTTTTCCTTTTATCAGCACAAATTGAGATAATTCACTAATAGGAATTACACAAATTTGGCAGATATAAATTTCTATACTGCACCTTGACGATTCATTTCAAAACCAGAAACATATATATCCACAAATTTATAACGTCCTTCTTTTTCCCGAAATTCAATAATTCCTATTTGCCCCAGGAAAGAAACAAACTCTTCAAAATTTTCTAGAAATTTCTCTGGTAAATTCTGCCATATTTCTGGCAATTCTTCTTTTGCTAAAAGAGCTGATTTTCCCTTCAGAGAATCAAAAAAATTAATTAGATCGTCATATTCCTCTTTAATTT